>CALBCY010000214.1 GCA_937927195.1 uncultured Chitinophagales bacterium | reverse complement strand
CTTACTGAAAGTTTAAGAGTGTTTTCTGATAGAATATTTCCCCAGACAAGAGAAGAAGCGTAATTTTATATGACGGCCCTTAATATTAATTGCTGTAATTTGAAAATCGTTAAATAAATGAAAGGAAATTTCAATAAACTCATAAATGGCGAAAGACCAGTTTTGATTGATTTTTATGCTGTTTGGTGTGGACCATGTAAAACTCAGGCTCCCATTATAAATGAATTGGCGAAGGAGATTAATGGGAAAGTAAGAATTGTTAAAATGGACATAGATAAAAATTCATCTGTTACACAACGCTACAATATTCGCAGTGTACCAACCTTGGCTTTGTTTAAAAACGGAAAGGTGGTTTGGAAAGAAGCTGGACTAAAAACCAAGTCTCAGTTAATTCAGATTATCGAGCAAAATACTACTTAAAATATTTCATTAAAATTCTACAATCATGGCAAACTTGTTAGTACATATAAATAATAAGATGCAAGCTAATTTCACCTTTTGGGATTATGGCTTCCTTAAAGTTTATGGGGCCATCTTTGGATTGATTCTTGGGGCTAATTTTCCAGGCTTTGTCTACAAGTTTCAATGGTATTTTATAGGTGTATTTTTGATAATTATGTTCCGATTTTTGTACTTGTTATTTCTGAAAAGAGTACGGCCTTAAAGCCTTTATCTTGTTTAAAATAAAATAAAAAAATCCGGCATTGAAAATGCCGGATTTTTTTATTAATACTTTGTCATCTGGGGTTTGAAAATGAAATAGACCTATGACAATACTCATGGTTTCCCTTTTGTACTATTACCAAAGGAACTATTCAGCTTTTATATAACGAAGCAAAACTCCTTAATTTATGAGCATAATTAATCAACCATAATTTTGTTATAAGACCAAAATAGAGCTATTTTTTCATTTGAGAAAATGTCTAATACTCATCTCGGTTTATTAAAGATTTATTCTAAGACGACCAGTCTGTAATTCTATATTTCAATTTGTCTTTTGCCTTTTTTTGGAAATTCTTTGATGTATGGTTTAATCCTCAGAAAATCAAAAGTGGAAAATCAAAAGCAGAAAATCAAAAGCAAAAAGTCAAATGCAAAAAATCAATCCATCTTTTTCAGTTCTTCATGCAACAAAGGTTTTTTAAATAAAATCAGTTAAAACGCTAGGTAAAAGAAAAGGCGACTCTGCTATTTTTTTTATAGCTTAGCCGCCTCTTAAGAACCCTAAAAATCTGATGTATGAATGCGATGGTTTAAGGATTCTAAAATCTGAGTATGTATGAAATTTGGTATTTTAAGAATAAAGTGAATCTTTGAATTCATCGCTGTCATCATAAAACTGGATCAAAGCAGAATAGGCTTCACAACCATACATAAGCGCAGGTCCACCGCCCATCATAATCGCTACTCCAATTGTTTCTAAAACCTCCTCTTTTGTAGCTCCAGCTTTCAGTGCGTCATGGGTATGAAATGCAATGCATTCATGACAATTGTTTGCAATTGCTATACCCAATGCCATTAACTCTTTTATCTTTTGAGATAAAACACCCTCATTGATAGCCGATTTATGCAATATGCTAAATGCTTGTGTTGGTTCTTTTAATTCTACTTTTAGATCTTTTAAAAGTGAAACAAGGTTGTGATACAATTCTGGATAATTTTTCATGATTTTAATTTTATTGTTTGATTGATTTTTTTATTGTTCGTTTTAGTTTTTTTTTCTGATTTTATTTGGGCATAATCAAAATGGGAATCTTTGAATTTCTTGCCAATTTTTTAGAAAAGCTAGAATGAAACAAACCATCGATAAAACCTTTTTCAGACCTATGGGCAACAATTAAATTAGCTGCATCTGTTTCTGCAAATTCTAAAATACTGTCAACATTAGAGGAGCCTTCTCCTCTCTTTTCAGTTTTGTGAAAAGAAACCTTTCTAGTTTCAAATTCTTTTTTCCATTTTTCTATTATTTTAAGTTCATTGTAATGATCGGTTTCTCCAGCATGAACAAGGCTGAAATGTGGGGCTTCATTTTGCATCAATTCCTTTAGTCTAGGGATTGTTTTTTCATCCAAAGCATCATTGTCACAACAAATAGTAACACGATTGTAGGTTTTGTATTTAGTTTTTGGAGGAATTATAAAAACCGGACATTTCGCACTTTTAACCACCTTAGAGGAGACAGAACCAAAAAAGTTTTTCAGAATGTTCGATTCTCCTGAATTGCCCATAACAATTACCTTCTGCCCGATCTGAGATTTTTGTTCTTTGGGTTTTGTATAATTCACAATTTCATTTCCTGGAAACCCGATTTTAAATACGCCATCTACAAAAGGAGACTCAAGACCTTCATTGATCCACTGTTCATCGGTAACTTGCACCAAATTCATTAGTCTTGCTTTTGCTGTAGATTCAGAATACGGACTTATAGCAGTAAACCTATTTGTTGAATTGGTGTTTTCTGTAAAATTTAAAACATGCATTAATTTTACAATACCATTCCTTTTTTTTGACAATTGTTGCGCGTATGAAATAGCATTGTTGCCATTTGGAGAAAAATCGGTTGGAACAATAAATTGCGTCATTGCTCCAAAATCTTCTTTTTTTAATAACCAAAAACATACTTCTCGCAAGAATGCATTTAATTCTCTAGGCATCTGTGTTTTCAGATCGCTCCCAATTTTGAATGCGGGGATACTGCTGATTTCATCACGGAAAAAGATGTTTGTATCTGAAATTTCTTGTAAGTTGAGTGTTATTTCAGCTCTCTCAGTTATCTCCAAAATTCTGTTTTTCATGAATTGGTAAGTGGAAGAAGGCTTGCCGTAAATTGTTAAATCGAGCATGTTGTTATGGTATCTTTGAGTCATGTTGAATTAATTGTTATTTCATTCCTCAAATATATCCGTGTTATAGCTATATTTATCTGATACTAATCATGGTGAAAAATGATAATTGTCATTTTTATGCTTTGGTCTTTTATTTATTATAAAGTATGGGAAACGAACTAGAAGATTTAGCCTTGCGTTTACAGGGCATCATTGAAACAGCCATTGATGGCATAATAACCATTGATGACAAAGGCATCGTTGAGACAGTTAATAATTCTGCAGCCGTCAAATTTGGCTATGACCCTGCAGAAATCGTGGGCAACAATATAAAAATGTTGATGCCAGAGCCTTACCATTCGGAACATGACGGATATTTACATCGATATAATTCCACCAAAAAACCAAAAATAATAGGAATTGGACGGGAAGTTACTGGTCGAACAAAACATGGAGAACATTTCCCATTTAGATTGGCAGTCAGTGAGGTGATATTGAATGATCGGGTAATTTTTACTGGAATCATTCATGATCTTTCAGATGTAAAAAATGCGGAGATCAAGTTGCGACAACTCAATAATGAGTTGGAGAAAAAAGTTGAAGCCAGGACCAATGAATTAGAATTGGCCATAAATAGATTGTTACTGACCAATAAAAAACTAGAAGATCGTGAAACAGCATTGAACTCGGCACTTGAAAAAGAGAAAGAGCTCAATGAATTAAAATCCAGATTTGTTTCAATGGCTTCACATGAATTCCGGACACCATTGAGCACCATTATGTCTTCGGCTTCCCTGATCTCAAAATATGTTGAAGAATCTCAAAATGAAAAGAGAGAAAAGCATGTAAAAAGAATAAAATCTGCAGTGGTCAACTTGACAGGTATCTTGAATGACTTTCTTTCTTTGAGTAAAATTGAAGAAGGGATGGTCAATGTTCAAATTGTGAATGTTGCTATTCCAAGCCTCTGTGAACTAGTAATTGATGAAGTAAAAGGCTTGCAAAAAAAGGGACAATTCGTTGAACATCATTCTGATGAAAATTGTGATTTTTTAAAAACCGATGAGCGAATTTTAAAGAATGTTTTATTTAATCTTTTATCAAATTCTATAAAATATAGCAAAGAGAATGGTAAGATAATTTGTTCTGTTCAAAAATATTCTGAAGGACTTCTATTTAGAATTCAGGACTTCGGAATAGGGATCCCCAAGGAGGAGCAGAAGTATTTGTTTGATCGATTTTTTAGAGCCACCAATGTTGAAAATATTCAGGGAACCGGATTGGGACTTCAAATAGTACAACGATATGTTGAATTATTAAAGGGTGAAATCAGTTTTGAAAGTGAAGAAGGAGTAGGGACAACTTTTACAGTTAAAATACCAAATTTAGGATGAAAAAAATACTAGTCATTGAAGATAATTTTGAAGTTAGGGACAATCTTTGTGAAATATTGGAATTGGCCAATTATGAAGTAGTTGCTGCTGAAAATGGTAAAATAGGCATCGAAAAGGCAAAGGACGAAATCCCTGACCTAATACTTTGTGATGTAATGATGCCTGAATTGGATGGATTTGGAGTTATGAAAATTTTGAATAAGAACCCTAAAATTAATCACATCCCACTTATTTTTTTAACGGCAAGATCTGAAAAATCAGACTTTAGAAAAGGAATGGGTCTGGGAGCTGAAGACTATATTACCAAACCATTTGACGATGTTGAACTTTTGGATGCTATTGAAATTCGGCTTAAAAAGGCGGAAAAAATAAAAGCTACTTTAGGCCAATCAGAACAAGGTCTGCAACGTTTTTTTTCGGAAGCCAAGGCCCATCAAGAGTTCGATAAACTTTCAGAGGATACAGAGTCGAGAAAGTATGCAATAAAGGACTTTGTTTATGAGGAAGGGCAAATGGCACGTTGGTTGTTTTGTGTTGTCAAAGGCCAAGTTAAAATCATTCAAACCAATGATTACGGAAAGGAACTAACGATACAAATAATTGGAGAAGGTGCTTTTTTTGGTCATTTTCCTTTGATTAATGATGCTCCTTATAGCAATTCTGCTGTTTGCTCTATGGAGACGGAATTGAGATTGATTCCAAAGCAAGACTTTTCAATGTTGCTTTTTAACAATCGTGATTTTGCCGCTCATTTTATAAAATTGATCGCCAACAATGCGGACCAAACAGAACAGCAATTAATTGAAATGGCCTATGCTTCCGTAAGAAAAAAAGTAGCAAATGCGCTTCTTGTGCTGGCTGGAAAATCAACAAGCCTTGAGAACGGTTGTGAAATAAATTCTTCAAGAGAGGATTTGGCCTCCATTGCTGGGACAGCTAAAGAAACACTTATCAGAACCATGTCTGAGTTTAAATCTGATGGAATCATTTCAATAAAAGGCAAATCTATTAAGCTGAATGATGTCGAAAAACTTCAGAATATTATGAGCTAAATTCCCAACTCAAGGCTAAAGGCTCATCCCAGCATCTTTTTTAAATTTCTCAAACATTGATTTGACCACTTTGGCTATTTTCTCCTCTGGCTTTTCGATGTTTTCGGATACCCTTCCTGTTGTCTTTCCATGCCAAATTACCTTTTTGTCAAAACTGTCTATTATATCAATAACCAGTGTTCCTTCTTGATATTCTATTACCCTTGTATACTGTGGGAAACTATATCGACGGTAATGATCATTGTAATACTCAATGTCTTTTACAGTTTTAATGATTACAAACCAAGAGACTTCAAGGTTGGCATAGTCGTTTTCAGTGTTTTCATATCCCAATGATTCCATTTCTTGCACAATCGACCGTTCAATCCTCTGCTGATTTATTGGATTCACAACATAGGGAATCCTTGTTTCATGTTCTAGTATTTTGAAGGTTTCAAAAGCTGAAAAATTTACATCATCTTCAAAGTCACTTGTGATGGAATAGGTCGTCTCGCAACTTGAGAAAGCCAAAAAGAATAGAATCGTAAGGATGATTGTTGTACTTGATTTCATGACTGTGTTTTTCTGTTGTAAAATGTAATACTTTTTGTGATTGCTTAATTTAAAAAGTTGGGCTTGTCAATTGTAGACAATTCATTCTTTAATGAATCGAATTGAACTGATTTCACTTTCTAAATCAAGAATCTTTTTAAGTTCTTTTCTTTTTGGATTTATGGACCTGACTATATAGCCTTTTTTGTTTTGAAATTGATTTACATCAGTGATTTCTTTAATTGCATTAATTTTTTCTTCAGTGGCAAGAATCCGTTCAAAAATTAAAACCTGATTATCCAATTCTAACGTACGGATTGACCACAAACCATCGGTCCCTAAATAATTTAGAATGTAAAGATCTTTATATGATCTAAGTTTTTGACTGTCTGATTTTTCGAATAAGGAAATTTCATCAATGGCACTTTCAGTGTTGAATTGTTCTAAACCCTTTTCAATTTGTTTTGGTGAAATTGTTTTATTGTTTGATGCCTCAATAAAAGCAGGAAGTCCATATACTAATTCAAGGTTTTTCTCACTTGTTTTCCCATCATTCGCAATCATTAGTTTTATACAATCTTCAGAAATAACAAGTTTTACATTGTCCGTAGTGCTGCTATAGTCCCCTTGTATTTTTTTCGGAAATTGAGCCAAATCTTTCTTGTTCTTTGGTTGTGGCTCTTCAAACTTAAGGTCGGGGACGCAAGAAGTAAATAGAATACATAGAGAAAAGAAAAGGAGAGTGTTGGAAAGTTTCATGTCGGTGGATTTTGTCTTGTTAATTTTTCACAATCCTTATCGATAGAATTGTAACACTAAATTAGCTCAACATTCAATTCTAAAAAATGAGCTTCGTCATGTCACCAAATGATTTATATTCTTGGGTATCGGATGATCTGATGTTAATTTTGACTACAAATCTGGCTTATAAAATTGGAATTATGAATGATTCGATTTTGATTAATATGATAGTTTTACTATTTTTATTGATAGTATTAGAACTATTTTGCAATTGCTGTGTTTACTTAATAAGCAACTAAATGGAAAGTCCTATGAAAAAGTTTACAGTGGTTATTATGCTTCTTATGACGATTGTACTGTTTGTCTTTTCGTCATTGAATGTTTTCTCTCAGGTTGATACTCAAGTTCAAATGCATCCAGAAAGAGGAGACCAATATTTCACTCAATTCACTCAGCAAGAAGGTTTTGATTTATTGAATATTCGGGTTGACAGTAAAATTGAATCCGTCAAAGATTTATTGAACAGAGCGCAATTTAAAATGCTATATGGCATGGATGCAGAAGCCAAACTAGACATTGAAAATGCTTATTCTATAAATCCGTATGCAGTTTATCTAATAGGTTTTTATGGCCCAGATGGAATCATAAATGTTATTGAAAATCAACCTGTCAATGCCTTGCATCAATTGTCTTACAAAGACCGTTTGGTTTATTATTCTTATAAGATCGAAAATCGAGATTTTGATGCCGAATTGGATAGTGCGCAGCTTGTTCAATTGGTAGATATTATCGAGTTAATGTCTCAAGATCAAATGAGTGAAGCGAGCCAAAAACTAGAACCTATCTTGGATGATAATTCAAGTCATGTAATTTTTAGTGATCTTAAAAGTATTTTATTTGAAGAATTGGGAGACTTAGAAAAGGCAAAAGAAATATTACTTGATATAATAAAAGTTGATCCTCTTTATTATATGGCTTGGTTTAATTTGGGTAAAATAGAAAAATTAAACGGGGATTTGGTAAAGGCGGATTTGTATTTTGATACGGCCATTTCTCTAAGTACAAATATGAGCAAAGCTTACTTTGAAAGGGCAATGATTCAAAAAATGTTGGGTGATTATAAAAGCGCTGAAGAATTTTATTCAAGCATTATCAAAAGCGATGGATTACTTTCAGCTGAAGCACTTTTGAATCGAGGCTTGACAAGAAAAATTCTTGGAAACTATCAAGGTGCCATAGAAGACTTAACGAAAGTCCTGAAGGTTTCTCCAGAAAAGGCTGAAGTTTATAAAAACAGGGGCAATCTTTTTATCCTTACTGGAATGGCCGAAGAGGCGATCGAAGATTATACGAAAGCCATTAGATTGAAATCAAATTATGCAGAAGCTTTTCACAATAGGGCCCTCGCTTATTATTTAAACAATGAAGAAGTAAAGGCATGTGATGATTTGAATACAAGTGTTGAATTGAATTTTGATAAAGCACTTGACAAACAATTCTTTTTTTGCAAATAAATATTCTTGAACCTAATGTAAACAGCTAAGCCTTTTCAATATTTCAATTTTGGATATTGCGAAAGTCTTTGAGTTTGAATGAAATTATATAGTTGTTGTTCCCATTAAGCCAGTGGTGATGTTTTTCTTGCCGCTGGCTTTTTGCTTTGCTCAGCTTCCTCAGAAGACTTGATCTTTAATCAAAGTTGACCTAAATGTTTTTTAGTCTGATTAATTGTTTGAAAATTAGACAAAACATGCTTCTTTGTTGTTTTGAGTTGAAATATCTATTGCTCCTCCAAGTTAAAATCTATGAGATGATTTTAACTTGAAGGAGCAATAGAATTATGAGCAATTAAAGCTCGACTTAATCTTAATCTTCAACTTCAACTTCAAAGGAACTTCTGGTCCATTTGGTCTTTAATGTCTTTATTGATTTGTTTGATTTTTGCTTCATTGTTTGCTTTGCAAACCAACAGGGAATCATCAGTATCAACAATGATGCAATCTTCCATTCCTTGAACAACAACCAATCGCTTTCCAGCAGCTTTGATCAAAGTGTTTTTATTGTCATAAGACATGATGTTTTCACCTTGAATGGTATTGCCGTTTTCATTCCTTTCGGCCATGTCCCATAAAGAAGTCCATGTCCCCAAATCAGACCATCCAAAACTGGCTGGCTTGACATAAACATTACTTGCTTTCTCCATGATTCCATAATCAATGGAAACACTTGGACACTGACTATAAATTCTATTAATGATGTCCTTTTCTGCCTCAGTATTGTAAGATCCAACGGCCTCTTCAAACAAGTCAGCAATTTCAGGTAGATGTACTCTGAATGATTCTGTGATGGTTTGTACGTTCCATAGAAAAATCCCCGAATTCCATAAAAAATCTCCACTGTCAACGAATTGCTTAGCCAATTCCAGTTGTGGCTTCTCTGTGAAAGTTTTTACACGGTAAGCTTCTGGAATGTCCTTTGAATCCGATTCCAAATATTGAATGTATCCATAACCAGTATCAGGGCGTGAAGGACGAATTCCCAGGGTCAGTAAAGAGCTGCCTCCGCTTACAAAATCGATTCCCTCCTCAACTACTTTAAGAAAATCGTCTTGTTTGGTTATCAAATGGTCCGAAGGAGCAACAATCAAATTGGCGTATGGATTTTTTTCTTTTAATTTGTACGAAACGTAAGCAATACATGGAGCTGTATTTTTTCTTAAAGGCTCAGCAATTATGTTTTCATGCGGCATTTCAGGCATGTGCTCCTTGCATTGCTCAACATATTGATCATTCGTCACCACCATAATGTTTTCTGGGGGAATAACCTTCGCAAAACGATCAAAAGTCATTTTAATGAGGGATTCACCAGTCCCCAAAATATCCAAAAATTGCTTTGGCTTATTGATACGACTTTCAGGCCAAAATCTTGATCCGATTCCTCCGGCCATTATAGCAACGTAAGTATTCTTCATTTTATCGATTTTTGTGTTTATTCTTCAAAGATAAGAATAGAAAGTTTAAGTATCAGCGGAAGCTTAAGTTTAAGAATTATTAAGGGTATGGTAGAGGTACGCCCTTCGGGCTGTTGGTACGATGCTTCGCATCTGTTGGTACTCGGCTGCACCTTCGTTGTTAGTACGTATTCATTTGCCTAAGGACAAATTTTGACTGTTGCTAAGAAATGTCGCTAAAATATGGATTTGAAAAAAAACAACAGTAAAGAAACCCAAAAGTCAAATTACTGACATCTCAACGCCGCCCAGCGCCCCAAAAGCGAAGCGACCAAAGCGTCAGCGCCTCCCTAAGACCTCATTGCTTCAACAGGATCTAATTCAGAAGCTTGAAATGCAGGAATGAATCCAGCCACTATTCCAATGATTACTGAAATAACGATTCCCCAGAAAATATTGCTGGAACTGAGGAATAAATTGAAGGATTCTATGAAATGGTTGCCCAAAGTCAAAAGCAGATAAACTGCCGCCAAACCGATGGCACCACCCAAAGAAGTCAGAATGATAGATTCTGTGAGGAATTCGAGTAAAATGTATATTCTTTTGGCCCCCAAAGATTTTTTTATACCAATGAAGCGGGTACGTTCTTTTACCGATACAAACATGATATTGGCGATGCCGAAACCACCAACTAAAATGGCGAAAGAACCAATTAAAAAACCTGCAATACTAACGACAGCAAACAAGGAATCGATCATTCCAGTTAGGAGACTGAGGTGATTTATCTCAAAATTGTCTTCTTCTTTTGGTTTGAGGTGTCGACTGGCTCGCAAACCACCCCGAATTTCTTCCCTGACATCATCCAGATTGACATCGTCCCGTCCAGCTACAGATATAATTTGCTCAAGTTTGGGGTTGTTGATGTTGTAATATTTCCTGAAATAGTTATATGGCACAATGGTGGCTCCATCGAAGCCATTGCCCAAAATGCTTTCGCCTTCTTTCTTTAAAATTCCAATGATTTTAAGTTTTCTGCCATCGTGTTTTACTTCTTTGCCCAAAGCAAAAGAAGCGCTAGGAAACAATGTTTCTGCAACCTCATAACCAAGCAGAATACCATTTTTCCCCATTTGAATTTCCTCTCTAGTGAAATACCTTCCTATATCCACTTCAAGGTCAAACATTTCAGCAAAATCATAATTGGTTCCTACAATAAATGTATTGTCAATTTCCACCCCTTTGTATTGCAGTTTTTGGCCCATTTTTACCGCTCTAATGTTGATTAGATCGGCGAGTTTCATATTCTTTTGGAGATGCTCATAATCACTGAAATTGGGATTGGGGCGCTTCATGTATTTCCACCAACTCGTACTCATTTTTTGAAAATCCCAAGAGCCTTTTGAAACGTGGAGCACATTGCTGCCAATTTTATTGAAAGATTGTTTTAGTCCGGCTTGAAAACTTTCAGTAATGGCCCAAACAGAAATGACACAAAATATTCCAATGCTTATGCCCATCAAAGAAAGTACCGTGCGCAGTTTATTGCTCCACAATTCTTGGATGGCCAACAAGATTCCCTCTTGAAATATTTTAAAAAACAAAAACATTTTCTTATTTGATATGCTTACAGAACATTACTTTTGTGAAATTGGTTTAATTTTCAGGATTATCCTTTAATTTGGTATCTCACCAAATTGGTGATGAATTGATTTTACCAAACATTCAAATTAAATTCAATAACCTTGGTCAAGATACTTAATTACATTTTAATACAACAAAAAAGAATCCTGCTTTGTATTTTGATATTTTTTGTTTGCAGTGAAATAAACCTTCATGCTCAGAAAAGTGATTGGATATTCGAAGGTGCATTGAACTATGGTCGGATTGTTCCGCATCGCGATTATTTTAATGCGGAGGTGACTGAAAATACTCAAATGATCGATTTGGTGATCGCAAAAAAACTTTCAGGAAAAAAATACTGGCATGATTTGCTTGGCAATCCTATTTCAGGTTTGGCCATCACAGGTACTTTGTTTGGTGATCGTGAAATATTTGGTGAGAGTATAGCAGTTTATCCATTCATTGAATTTCAAAAGGAAATAAAAAAGTCAGCTCTATTCTTTCGATTGGGTGCAGGTATGGCTTACATCAGTGAAAAGTATGATGAAATTGAGAATCCAGACAACAATGCCATTTCTGTAAAAGTCAATGAAATCACCAGACTTGAATTTGGCTGGGAACAATATCTATCTAAAAAGTTGGCTTTGAAAGGAGCGCTCAGCTTAACACACTTTTCCAATACCAATTTCAGTCAACCCAATCTGGGTAACAATTTGATTATGGGCAAGCTGGGATTGGCCTATAAATTTTACAATGAAAACCCTAGTTATGAAAAACCAATATTGCCAGCTGTAGATAAAAAGATAAAGCTACGATTTGAGTTGGAATATGGAATGACTACAGGATGGCTTTCGGGTCGAATTCCTGGAAGAGATTTGTTTCACGTCGGCCGATTCGATGTGGTGGCCAGTAAAAGTCTTTCACTCAAGGGAGCAGTATTGGTCGGATTGCATTATGAGTTCGATGAAAGTATCTATGTCGTTTTAGACAAAGATGATGTTTCCAATTCTGTGGGCTTAACAAGCAAAGGCTTTTTTACTTTGGGCTATGAAATGTTTATTGGAAGAACAAGCTTATCACTTCAGGTAGGAACCTATTTTTACAACAAAGAATACGAACCAGTCAGCTTTTTCAAACGAGATGCTTTATTGGAATTATTAGGCGTTCAGGTTTATTTATTCGATCCGCATTTACACCAAAAAGCCAACCCTTATTTGATATTTCGCATCAAGGCTCACGCTGCAAGAGCACACCATTTTGCAATGGGAATTGGATTGTCATTGTGAAATATTTACCATCTCAGTAATCTCAGTAATCTCAGTAATCTCAGTCAATCGGTGGTGATAAGGCTTTTTATTCTTATCATAGCTGTCTA
>CALBCY010000213.1 GCA_937927195.1 uncultured Chitinophagales bacterium | reverse complement strand
GGCTCTCCTTGATCATCAATAATCTTCCCTTTGATTGCGGTATTTTGGGCCATTGTACTGCCCATAAAACCGAATAATAGTAAAAACGAAAAACAGCTTATTAATTTTTTCATATAGATTAATTTGAGTAAAATAATTTATTCTATGCTATGTAATAGTATGAAAATTAGGTTGAAAATCGCAACAAGCCATTTCTGCAAACGTTTGCGGGATAGTTTGCTGTTGATAACTTTTTCTAAAAATTTGTTATTTTTGTTAATGAAGCGAATAACTATTAAAGATTTGGCAAAAATTCTCAATCTTTCAACTTCTACAGTCTCTAGAGCATTATCTGACCATTCTGATATAAGTAGCTCAACAAAAAAAAGGGTGAAAACTGTAGCCAGCCAACTCAATTATACCACGAATGTCCATGCCCGTTTCTTTAGAAATCAACATTCAAATTTGATTGCTTTGGTTCTGCCTGAAATAAATATGTTTTTTACCCCCAGTCTTATTAAAGGAATCAACAAAGCAATTGCTCCTACTAACTATTCACTCATCACCTTTCTAACCAATGATAAACACAAAAGGGAAAAAGAAATTATAAAACAATGCTTGAACTGGGCAGTAGAAGGCGTTCTCATTTCTTTATCAAATGAAACATACAACTTGGAACATTTAACTCCTTTAACACAAGCAAAAATACAATGTGTAATATTTGACAAATCCCTTAAAAATGAAAATTACCCTTCTGTTGTTATTGATAGTATAGGGGCGAGCTATCAAGCCGTTAGTCATTTGATTATGAAAGGACACCAAAACATTTTAGGCATTTTTGGTAATCCAGGCTTAAGAATCTCTAAAGAAAGATTAGAAGGGTATGAGAAGGCCTTAAGGGAAAACAATATTCCTATAAAAAGTGAAAACATTATTTTCGTCGATAAAGATAAGAACCTTGATTTCATTCTCCCTCCAATACTAAACCATAATAAAAATTTAACGGCAATTTTTACCATGTCGGATGAACTACTATCTAAGAGTCTTTACCATCTTGGGAAACTAAATTTTAATATTCCAAAAGATATTTCTATTATATCAATCAGTGATGGTGTTTATCCATACTTAGTGCATCCCCAAGTTACGCACATAAAAGATTCTGGTAGTAAAATGGGAAAAATCGCTGCTAAGGTTTTAATTGAGGGAATAAATGGAAAAATTGAAGATGCGAATCTCCGCACAATTAGTTCTACTAAACTTGTTGATTTAGAAAGCATTCAAAATATTTCTGTATAAATGAATGCAGACAACTTCCCCCTATTCTTGCCATTCTTGAAGTTTGAAATAAAATCAATTTTTATCTTTTCAAATTACTCCATCTTATTATTGAAAACTGATTGATATTCTATATAATATCCCTTTTTACTTTCTTCATTCCTCTTCTCACTTAAGCATTCAACCAAACATTCAGCCAGACATTTATCCAAACATTCAGGATTTGTTCCTCAAAAACTTGCAAATCCATATACCGATCGGTATATTTGCAAATGGTTCGATCAGAAGCAACACGAAAATTGATAATAGAAAAGACAGCAAAACTCTTCAATGTGCAAGGTTATGTTGGTACTTCTATGTCTGATTTAGAAAAAGCTACAGGTTTGACCAAAGGAAGTATTTATGGAAATTTCAAAAATAAAAATGAAGTTGCAGTAGAAGCCTTCCGTCATAATTATAAAATCACAATCGCCACAATTGTAAAAGAAACAGAAAAGGTCAAGCGAATGGATGAAAAACTCCTGACATTTGTAAGTTACTATGAGCAAAATTACAAAAAGGTATTTGCCAACGGTGGTTGCCCAATTCTCAACACAGCAACAGAGTCAGACGATGGCAATGAGCTGTTAAAAGCTGAGTCACAAAAAGCATTAAAAAACTGGATTAAATCGATTGATAAAATTGTAAGCATTGGGATCAAAAGAAAAGAAATCAAAGCAACAGATTCCAAACAATTTGCCAACCGATTTGTTGCCCTTATGGAAGGCAGTCTTATGATGGCAAAGTTGTTGAATGACCCACAAATTTTACTGAGCAATTTCAAGCAGTTAAAAAAAGAAATTGCCCAATTGAGTACTGCCTAAAAGAAACAATATTTTTTTGCAAATTCATATACCGATTGGTATATAAAATTAAATATAAATGAACCAAGGATTACAATTTTTTAAATCACAGATTAATAAGACAGCTGAAAATTCTCCATCTCCGTTGATGAGATGGTTGAATCCCACCCTACTTGGAGCAGAGGAAGGTTCTGTTGAAATGGAATTAGAGGTCAGGGAAGAAATCACCAACGTTGTAGGACAATTGCATGGAGGAGCAATAGCTGCAATAATGGATGATGCCATCGGGGCAACTATGTTTACCTATGGAGAGCAAGCCATTTTTACAACACTTAACAACTCGGTCGAATATTATCATTCAGCCAAATTAAATGATAAGATTTTCATCAAAACATTTGTCAATAAAAAAGGCAAACAAATCATTTATGCGGGCTGCGACATTTGGGATTTCAACAAAGAAAGGCTGCTTGCTAAAGGCCATTCAACCTTATTGGTCAAAAAGTGTTAAGAATTGATTACGATACTAAATTTTGCAGGCTGCATCTTCACTTTTCTTTTTGGTGTTTGGGCGATCCTCCAGCCTTTAAAAGCAGCTCGTCTTGTTTCTCTTACACCCTATAAAGAATTAGGGATAACAGAAATTCGTGCAACTTATGGAGGCTGGATGTGCGGATTGTCCGGCTTTGTTCTTTTTATGCAAAGCCCTATCTTATTCCAATGCCTCGGATTTGGATGGTTCGGGGCAGGAATTGTCAGGACATTTTCGATGTTTTTGTTGGACAAAAGCTACTCGAAACAAAACACAACATTCGTAATTTTCGAATTCATTATTGGACTTTTTTTAGTCTTATAAAAGGTGTTTTATTCTATTAAAATTTAACGTTCAAATCTAATGATTCGGCTGGTATTTGTAAAAATTAGATTCGTCATCTTTCTAGTTTTTTACAATTATCCATTATATTTATTTCTATGGAACCACTATCCCTAGAATACTTAAGAGTGTTATCGAGTCAGCTGATATTTATCAGCGTTTTTCTAGGAGGCGTTTCCGCTGGTATTTTGGGAAACCTCATTACCTCAAATAAAAGTGGCAAATTAATCAATGTTATGATTTTTGGATATGCAATTGCATCCACTGCTTTCATCGTTTCGGTTTTTTCCATGACCAAAACACTAGTGATGGTTACGCCTGGATCTCCATTCCCAAAGCCTGAAGTGTTTCAATCTGCCACCAATCCTCTTGGAGTACTTGGATTTTTTCTGGGTATAATTGCTTTATTATTTATGATTGCCTTATCAGGTTGGCTCAAATCGAAAAAACTTGGTATTGCCACCTCCATTATTGCCTTAATCGGATTTTTAATTGTTATGGCAACCATAATTGAGGTTGGATAAATTCAACTTATCATTATAAACCCCAATCAAAATGAAAAAAACTTTCATCTTACTACTTTTAGTTTTCAACGGCTTATTTGCTCAAAAAAATGAAGCTCAACAAGCCAGTGTCATCAATTCAGACATTGACAATTTCTGGTTTGTTTACGAAACAATTAATGCAACGGAAGACCGTTCCGAACAAAACCAAATTTTGCAAGAATTGTTTATAGACAAAGGAAGCCCAGGCCTTTTTGCAATTATCGAAGCAAGAGATTATACCAAAAGTGAATACTTGGACTACATTTTAAACTATCCCAAATTTTGGAATTCTATCCGGAAAAACACCCTTAAATCTGCCGATTTCACCAAAGACTTGAATAAAGGAATTGATAAACTCAGAGCAATCTATCCAGAATTAAAACCCGCACAAATTTACTTTACCATTGGTGCATTTAGAACAGGCGGAACCACACTCGATGGAATGGTCTTGATAGGGAGCGAATTGGCAATGGGTGATCAAAACACCGACACTTCTGAATTTCCAGAGGAGGTACAAAAAGCAAGAAGGACCTATTATGATTCAAATCCGATAGACGACATCGTTCTCTTGAACGTTCACGAATATGTTCATACTCAACAAAATCCATTGGTTCACAATTTATTGTCTCAATGTCTTTATGAAGGTGTTGCTGAATTTGTTTCTGTGACGGCAATGGATCAACCATCTTCGGCTCCTGCCGTCCAATTCGGAAAGGACAATAGTACAGCAGTCTTCAAAAAATTTGAAGAGGAGATTTTTAAAATGAACAACACCTCCGACTGGTTGTGGAGTTTGCCAGAAAACGATTTTAATATCAGGGATCTAGGTTATTATATTGGCTATGAAATATGTGAGCGCAATTACAATATGGCAAAAGACAAAAAGCAAGCAATTAAGGAAATGATAGAGTTGGATTTTACCAATGAAGCCCAAATAGAAAAATTTGTCGACGGAACCAAAGTTCTGAGCAAGCCGCTGGAAGATTTGTATCAGGATTTTCAAGCCAAACGCCCTACAGTCCAAAATGTAAAGATAGATGCCGATAAAAACGAAAACGGGGAAATATCGCCCGGTTCAAATGTGAAAGTCAGCCTGGATTTCTCAACAGTAATGCATACAAAATCCACAAATTTTGAATTGGGTCCACTTGGTCTAGATGTGCTCCTGCGAGTCAAAAATGTTATTGGCTTTAGCAATGACGCGAAAACATTCAACTTTGAAGTTGACCTCGAGGCGGACAAACATTATCAGTTGACCGTTGGAGGAGGATTTAGAACTCCGGACGGAATTAGGTTGATACCCTATTTGATAGAATTCAGAACAGCCAAGGAATAATCTTGAAACCATATATTCAACTCACAACCTTCACTTAATATTCAGGAAATGGAAATCATAGAATTATCACAAAGACAGGATTTACTCGAAGAAGCCGTTCAATACTTTTGGAAATGTTGGGGCTCAGAATCGAATTTCAAATTCTATGAAGATTGTATTTCACACTCTTTAGATAGCGCTAACAAACTACCAAAATTTTATATTGGATTGTTGAACAATGAAATCTGTGCCTCTTATGCACTATTGGTCAACGACATAAATTCTCGCCAAGACCTTGTTCCATGGTTTGCTTGTCTATTTGTAAACCCAGAGCACCGAAACAAATCTTATGCTGAAACACTCCTTCAGCACGGTTTAAATCAAGCTAAAACAAAGGGATTTGACAATTTGTACCTCAGTTCAGATCTTGAAAATTTTTATGAAAGAAAAGGATGGGATTATCTATGTCAAACTTATGGAGTGAGTGGTGGAGACATAAAAGTTTATACTAGAGCAACGGCTTAACTTTCAAACCGTCAATTAACCCAAATTATTTATTGGTTTGAAATAAAAAAACAGCAGGGAATTATTTCTTTAATATTCGGGTTAAGAACCTTAATGCAAATTCATTCTATCACTAAAATTGGATCATTTCATACGAACCACAACGAAGATTTTATAACGGTCAATCAGATCGCAACGGACAAATACCTGCTGGCCATCATGGACGGTTGTTCTATGGGCAAGGAAAGCCATTTTGCTGCTGCACTTTGCGGAAAGATTTTGAGGAAATCAGCCACCGAATTCTTTTATAAATCTTTTCACGAAAAAACAGAATCCAATTTATCAAATGATTTAAAAAACATTGTCAAACAGCTTTTTGAAGACTTGAAATTTCACAAAAACAAACTACTCTTAGAAACCGAAGAACTGCTCTGCACACTATTTATGGCTTTGGTTGACGTAAAAAACAAAAAGGCTGAAATTCTTTGCATAGGCGATGGACTAATTTGCAATGATAAAACGTTGTATGAATATGAACAAGACAACAAACCAGATTACCTTGGTTATCACCTCGACGAATTCTTTGAAGAATGGTATGAAAAACAAGACCAAAGATTGAGCCTCAAGCATATATCGGACTTGAGTATTGCAAGTGATGGAATTTTTACTTTTAAAAAATTCAACAATAAAAATTATCCTGATTTTGACGCAAAAAACAATGCAATAAGCGAATCGCCAATCATTGATTTCTTGCTAAGAGACCGTATTGAAACCGAAGGAACAAACCTTCTGAAAAAGAAAGTTTTTGAAATCGAACAAGACTGGGGATTAAAACCATCGGATGATCTTTCAATTATTAGAATAATGCTGGATTGACAAAATGAAAAGGAGCACAAAAAGAACATTGGGATTAGTAGCACTCCTCCTATTGATTGTTGGCAATGTCATTTGCTACAATCATGCCCACAGTTTCACGCATTTCACTGAAACAGGAAGCAGGACCCAAAAGCCAGAAATGTTGACGACTATTGAAAAAATCAAGACCCTTTTCACCGGAGTCAGCATCCCAAAACCAGTCAATGACAAGAAGCCTAAACAGCCTTATGAAACCATTGAACTGCAAAGCCATGAAAAGCTCGAAGGCTGGCTGATCAAAAAACCAAAGCACAGAGGGCTAGTAATTCTATTTCACGGATACTCTAGTTCAAAATCAGGCATTCTGAATTATTCCAACGAGTTCCAAAAAATGGGCTACTCAACTTTGCTGATTGACTTTATGGGGAGCGGCGGCTCAGAGGGCTTGCAAACAACCATTGGAATGAAAGAAAGCCGGGATGTAAATGTGGCCTTTGAATTTGCCAAAAACAATTATCCTAATGATGAAATAATATTATTCGGTTCCTCAATGGGAGCTGTCTCCATTATGAAAGCGATTAATGATTATGATTTAGAGCCCGAAAAGATAATTTTGGAATGTCCTTTCGGAAGTATGGTCGGAACAACAAAAAAAAGGTTTGAAGCAATGGGACTCCCTTCTTTTCCGATGGCTGAAATTCTGTTATTTTATGGCGGATTGCAAAATGGCTTCAATGCCTTTACACACAATCCGACTGAATATGCAAAAAATATTGAAACACCTACCCTACTTATACGTGGTGCCAAAGACAAAAGGGTTACTGCCACGGAAGTCGATGAAATTTTCGAAAACTTGAAAGGCGAAAAGGAATTGCTAAGGCTCGAAAAATCCGGACATGAAAATTATTTAATCAACAGCAGAGAAATTTGGATTGAAGCAGCTCAAAAATTTCTTGGTTTGGATGTAAGGCAAGATCACCCCATTGCCAAACAAGATTTCACTCAAATTCAAAATAAATTTCACAAAACCAATACTCCTTTAATAGACAAGAGCAACTTTGATAAAATTGAAGAGCCCAAATATTTCAGCAAAGCAGAAATTGAATTATTAAAATTGGATGAAATTTTCGAAGAAGAAAGTGACAGCCATCATGGATTTCTTTATGCTCCGAACTACCAATTACAATTTTCGGACAATTTCGTTTCTTTAGTCGTTCTAGCATTTATGGGAGATCATGAAATGGAATCTGTTTTGATCAATTATTCTTTGGATGGAAATATCATCGACCACAAAGTTATTGCTTATGATGAAATTGCAGAAGGCTGGTCTCAAATCTCATCAAGCATAACAAAAAATAAAATCACCCGCTCAGAAATTTTTTATGGCGACGAGAAAGAAGTGAACATTTCAGAATACCGCATTGATTCTAATGGTGAAATAATAACTTTAAAGCTGAACTATGGAGGTGAAATCCCTCCAGATGGGAATTATATATTCGACATGGCTTTTGCCGAGTTCCAAGGCAAATCAATGGGCGCTCAAGTCAGAGTCAAAATAAAAGGAGACCGGATCAAAGTCATTTATGAAGGTGTGGGAAATCTAACAGCTGAGAATGGAACAATCTTTGAAGAGGGATTGATCATAAAACATCAAAAAAGTGGAGAATGGATTATTTCCCAAAACCCTAAGGATAAATTTGCAGAAGAAATTGGTGGTTGCTCAGATGGGCCGGCTATAATTGATTTTATTAACAAAAAATTCTGGGCTTGCTAAAAAATTCGCAAAAAATTGTGCAAGCTCAATAAAATCAAAAACATGTAAAAAACGAAATAATTTCCATCAATTTGTACGCTCAATCATGATTATACCTTCTGGGTGAAATTATATTTTTCGGATCAAATACCTTTTTCATTTCCTTCACCGTTTCCCAAAAAGTATCTGATTCCTCCACAACCGTATCCATGCCTAAAGTATTAATACCTCTTTGGTTACAAATTTAAAAGTAAAATTAACAATAACAATATTTTTTCAAAATTAAATTAACCTTTTAGCCATATACACGAAATACATTCATAGCTCATAGATTCTTGTAGTATGTACCTTTTCAATCAATGCTTGATTTGTATTTAATGAATATCGCATTTGCGAAGTTTCAAAAAGCCCTAAGCTTGGAAAGTTAGCTCTGTTGAAATAAATTGGAGATAGCTTATAAAGTTTATCTAAACCGCCTGTTCCAAATCCAATTTAAACTCAAGTAAATTACAAGCGAGTCGATTGAACATTGATCAAATAATTTTACTAAAAATAAAATTACATATAGCTATATACAAAGCTAATCCCAGCACAAAAAAAGGGCTGCACAAAAAATGTGCAGCCCTCACTAATTATAACAAACCTAAAATTATTTTCCGCAGTCCGTACAATCTATTATTTCATCAACCATGAATGGTGTTTCACAAGGAGCTACATTCTCCCAATACAAACAATTGCTAGGATCAGTAATTACTACTGTATAATTTCCTATTCCATTTGGAGAGTAGTATGGAATTCCAGTAATTGTTGACACCAAAATTCCATCCAAATACCATTCGAATATCCAATCACTAGCTGGTGCCAATGGCATTGGAGTATCATTAACCTGATCAAGCGTAGCATATATTGAATTACCTGAACAAACTCTGGCAATGCTTACACACTCTGCGAAAACAGGATCAATACACACTCCAAAACCGAAGTTCTCAACCACCGCATCACCATTATTTTCAACAGGTACACCCATTCTTGGATTTGAACCAATACTTGGCTGTGGACATGGAAGCGTTGCTTCATCTAAAAGAATATCATACATTCCGCAAGGGACATTTGTGAATGTATAAGTTCCAGTACCATCTGTCGTTGTCGTTGGACAATCAAGCCCTGATGTACAAATGCCATCAAGCAATTCAACTCCAATACCAACCAATGGGTCTCCATAAATACCATCGCAATCATTGTCACCCGTTGCAATTCCACTTATTGAACCTTCACAAATACATTCTTCCACTACAACGCTTGCTGTTTTTTCTACATCACAGGCTCCAACTCCCAATACTGGAGTCGTTCCATTGTCTGGAGAAAATCCATTGTTGCCGTCTGGGCTTGGAGTCAAAGTAGCGGTAACAAATATATTTCCGACTGCCAATCCTGTTCCATCTAGTGAACCAGTTCCAAGTCCAGCATCTGTTACTCCTGAACCTGACAAAACAATTGTTCCACCAAAGCTCGTTGTTTCAGTAGCTGTAATTGTTGATGTTCCGTCTGAACCATCATTACAAACCGTTGCATCATCTACCAATAAATCCAAAGCTGCATAAACGCACTGGTTACCAATCATTTTCTGCTCACCAGAAATATTGTTCTCAACCGTTAAAGTGTATCCAGCACCATCAGCATGTGTAAAAGTAATGCTATAAGTACCGTCACCATTATCAGTCAACAAATCATTTACCGCAATTCCTGTAGGAATAGTTGCTGCCGTACCAGCAGCATTGGCTACAATGGCTACTACTGACCAATCTCCACTAGAAATACCATTTAAATTATCAATTTCAACGATTTCCGTGAAAGTACCAATTCCATCTCCACTGGTTCCGTTATCATCTCCAATACAAGCACAAGGATCAGCAATTGATGCCATTGAAGTGCAATTCATTTCAGATACATTCACAGTTAAAGTTGAATCACAACCTGCTGCATTTACCAATGTTTGGCTGAAAGCTCCTCCACTTGTATAGATTGTTCCATTTACATCTACCGTTTCACCAGTACAAAGCATTACATCAACCGCTCCTACTGTCGGCAACAATTCTGCGACATTTACTGTAACGATTGAATCACAACCTGCTGTTGAAGTAAGCGTGAAATTTGTTGAACTTCCTGCTGCCAAAGCATTGCCATTGTAATCGGCCGTTGCTCCTGTACAAGCGGATAAATCTACTGTCGACGTCAATACCGCAACTTCCGTTACGTTCACTGTTAAGGTTGAATCACATCCTGCCGCATTTGTTAATGTTTGAGTGAAAGCTCCTGCCGCTGTATAACTCGTTCCATTTACATCTATG
Organism: uncultured Chitinophagales bacterium; assembly: GCA_937927195.1. Taxonomy (GTDB): domain Bacteria; phylum Bacteroidota; class Bacteroidia; order Chitinophagales; family UBA2359; genus JAHDGP01. The sequence continues at coordinate 5,657 of CALBCY010000213.1, read as the reverse complement.
CTTCCTCCTGCACAAATACTTACATCGGTTGAACCAGCTGTCGGCAACAATTCTGCGACAACTACTGTAACGATTGAATCACAACCTGCTGATGAAGTAAGCGTGAAATCTGTTGAACTTCCTGCTGCCAAAGCATTGCCATTGTAATCGGCTGTTGCTCCTGTACAAGCGGATAAATCAACTGTCGACGTCAATACCGCAACTTCCGTTACGTTCACCGTTAAGGTTGAATCGCAGCCTGCTGCATTTGTTAATGTTTGAGTGAAAGCTCCTGCCGCTGTATAAATCGTTCCATTTACATCTACACTTGCTCCTTCACAAAAGCTTACATCCGTTGATCCAGCTGTTGGCAACAATTCTGTAAGAATTATGGATTCAGAATCTATACAACCATTTGCATCAATAACATCGACCGTGAAAGTCTCAGCTGTATTTACAACAATTGAAGCTGTGGTTTCGCCCGTAGACCAACTATAAGTTGAGCCACCAGAAGCAGTTAAATTCAAAGATTCTCCTTGACAAAATTCTGTATCTCCAACAATTACTGCCACTGGCAAAGGATTGATTGTTAAAACTAAATCTGCTGTTGCAGCTTCACAAGCTGCATCTCCATCTGGGTCATCTGCTGTTATGGTAATGGTGGTAGAACCCGCAGCTATATCAGCTGTACCAGGTGTATATATGCTTCCTGTTCCCAAAACCGTATTGTCAAAGGTTCCGTCACCAGCCGTAGACCAAGTTCCCGAAACCGCTGCACCACCAATCAATGCATTTGTACCTGATAAATCTAGGCTTGCTCCTTCACAAATTTCGTCAGTAGCGTCAATCGAAGCAGTAGGTGGATCTACACAATCAACACAAGTATTGACACAAGTAACATCAAACTCCCAACCTTCTCGGGTTATAGAACCATCTGAGGACATAACCACTGTAATACAACCGTCAACCGAAGTAGAAGTTATGGCACCAAAAGCAACCAAATCACCAGAACCTGCGGGAGTGGCATCATCCAAATCCCAGCACCATTCTGTAGCACCTCCAGGTGTATTGAACGCAGCTCCACCAGTTCCACTTCCATCAAAAACAGTCAAAAAGTCATAACATCCACCTCCATTATTTTCCATGCTAAAAGCCGTAAATGTAATTGAAACTGCTTCACAGGCAGGATCATCCGGACAGACTACATAAGTAATATTTTCATCATCGCTATAATCACCTGCAACTCCACCTGAATCCGTAAAGGTTGATCCGCAAACTGGACATGGTTGGCATAATGCTCCACCACAATCTATACCTGTTTCATCTTGATTTTGTATTCCATCATCACAGGTCGGTTGAACACATGACGCAGTAAAAGCTCCACCAGTAGGATTGGTCCCATCACTTAGAACGACAATACCAAATGGATCTGTAAAACTGTAACTTGCCTCTTGGTCAAAAGTTCCAGAAGTCCATACAACCGTAACTGCCGAACCATCATTAATTGCTACTGTAACATCCTCTGTTGTAAAAGTATTGGTCTGCCCAAAATTGGTATGAGAATAAGTACCGATTGAAACGCCATTTTCAAACACTTCAATAGAACCTCCGTTCCAACCATCGCCATAAGTGTCATTCATGGTTAAGGTGAAATCACAAAAAGTAGGACAAGCAGCTCCTGTCAAAAGATTGACTGTAGTGGATTGCGTTAGCATTTCACAAAAACCACCCGCATCACAAACCGTCTGAGTGATTTGAATCACCCCTGAAGTTCCACCCGTAAAAGTAAGAACAGGACTGGCAGAAGTTGAAGCAGCAGCTCCAGAAGGACTGAATACCAAATCCCCAGATGTTGCAACTATGTCGTAAGACCAAGAAACTGGCCCATTGCTAGATTCATCAACAATTTGCAAGGTATTTGTATCATCAAGACAAATTGAAGTAGCGCTTCCATCATCTGGGCTAAATCCTGGTAAAACAGAGCATGGTGGCACACTCGATATTGCTCCTGGAGCAGTGCATTTTCCAGTAGCCCAGTTTGCATTTACAGCAAATGTATTCATCACAGAAGCTTGTTCTTCTGTAAACATGACCAAACAAGGATCATCGAAATAATCCATATAATTGTATTGAGAGGTTCCACCACAACCTGTTGCCAATCCTGCACAAGTAGTAGGACATCCATTAGAAGGCCCAGCCTGGTCGGGTGTATCGGTAATGTTATCATCTCCTCCACAGCCTGAACCATTGACATCTCCCCAAACATGGTAAAGTCCAAGATAATGACCAACTTCATGCGTCATTGTTCTCCCTAATATCCAAGCTGCATCGTCATTAAGGTTTCCACCAGAGGCACATGGCCCAAAACCTGGTCCACCAAAAAAGGCACCATCTACTTGAACTCCTTCACCACTCAAATCACCAGGAATACCAGATGCTTCACCAAAGCCCAAGCCATCTACTACAAAGATGTTTAAGTAACCTGGCCATTCTCCATTTGTGGTTATTCCAGAGCCATTGTAGTCACCAATGGTTACGGCTGGCTGGCCATTTGGAATGCCTGAAATAGTAGGATGGTTTTGAGTTGCTACACAAAATGAAATGCAAGAACCCGTAGATGCCACATCTGGTCCTCCACAAGTATTAACAATTAAATTTTGGTAAGCTGACAAGTCTGCATTGGTGGCAGCAAAATCTTCATTAAGCACATCCATCTGAGCATTTACCCCGTCAATTAGACATTGTGCATCATCACAACTGTAGCTATTGTCAAAATGGATCGCAACTGGAATAACCACTGAGTTGGCAGGACCACAAGGAATACTCGCTGCTGACTTCAAATTGACTTTTGAAAGGGCATCTTTTTTTAGTTTTTGTAAGTACTCAGCATACTTGGAGTCTGTCTCGATTCTCTTCTCAACAAAATCCATCGTGCCGCATCTGTCTCTTGCCTGTTCCGCTTTCAATGAATTTGCTCCATCGGACTGTGCTGACACAAGAATACAACTAAGCACAAGGCTTAGCATTAGTGTAAGTTTTTTAATCATTTTTGGTTAAATTATTTTTATAGAATATTTGTATGGTTCAACTTAATAGTTGTCAATATTAAAATTATCATAAGAAGTTAAAGAATGCCCTATTTAAGAGCCTGATCCAAGGATTGAAGGTACGCAAAACCGATTGCTTTCAATTGATTTAGATTCAAATGAAACTTTCTAATTAAAAAAATTAGCATTAAATGTTAACTAGACTACAAAACTAGGCAAAAACTCATAATCAAAACAAACAAAATTTAATCGTATATAATTAAAAATCAGTTAATTACATGATAAAAATTTAATCATAACCAAGCCTAGTTGTATCATAAAAATGGAAACAGTCTGATAAGCATTAGCCCATTTCCATTGAAAAGAATAAAATATGATTTTTACAGATGCTTGAATTGCAGAATTTCTAAAATATTTTCATCATATGTCCAATTAAATAAATTAAAAAAATTAAATTTAAGGCTCCTTGAACAAAAATAAATTTTACAGAAAATAGTGAAGCCCGTTACCAAATACACCAAGAGTGGAAGAATAAACATTGCTTACCAAGTCATTGGCAATGGGCCAATTGATATAGTTTACGTACCTGGCTGGGTTTCCAATATCGATTTGATGTGGGGCAGCCCCAGATTGGTCAATTTTTTTAAAGGACTCACTAAATTTGCCCGATTAATTTTATTCGACAAAAGAGGAACAGGTTTGTCTGATCGCGTTACAGAACTTTCTACATTGGAGGAAAGAATGGATGACATTAGAGCAGTAATGGATGCAGTAAATTCTGAAAGGGCCGTATTATTTGGTCACTCTGAAGGGGGATCGGTTTCTGCACTCTTTGCAGCAACCTACCCGATGCGAACACTCGCACTTATTACTTTTGGTGTTTTTGCGAAAAGGATTTACTCCGAAGATTATCCCTGGGCACCAACTAAGGAAGAAAGACAAAAGGTTTATGACATGATTGAAAACTGCTGGGGAAGTGGTGAAATGAATCTAGCATCCCTAGCACCATCAATGGCCAAGGACAAAGTTTTCATGGATTGGTTGGCACATTATTTTAGATCTGGAGCCAGTCCAAGTGCTGCTTTGGCTTTGACTAAAATGAATACCCAAGTAGATATTTTAGACATTCTTAATACCATCGAAGTTCCTACTCTGTTGATGTGCCGGACCAATGATATTGATGTAAAAGTAGAAGAAAGTAAATTTATGTCTCATCATATAAAAGGATCAAAGTTTGTAGAATTCAAAGGCGATGATCATTTGTTTTGGGTAGGTGATACGCATGAAGTACTCAATGAAATAACAGAGTTTTTAACTGGGGCAAGACCTGTCGAAAAGTATGAAAGAATGCTTTCAACCATTCTTTTTACAGACATTGCTGATTCAACGAGCAAATTAATTGAATTGGGAGATTTAGGCTGGTTGGAAATTTTAAATAAGCACAATGAAATTGTTCGGAAAACAGTTCATCAATTTCGCGGCCGATTGATTAAACGCGCTGGAGATGGTTTTTTAGCAACATTTGATGGCCCTAGTAAAGCTGTCCATTGCGGATTGGCTATTAGAAAAGCAATCAAACCTTTAGACATTGAAATTCGCCAAGGTGTGCACACTGGAGAATGTATTTATACAGATGAAAACAATATTGCAGGATTGGCTATCAATGTATCTTCAAAGGTACAAAGGATGGCCAATAAAAATGAAATATTAATCACGAGTACGGTGAAAAAACTATTGTCAGGTGCAGGACTTGATTTTAGCTCAGCTGGAGTTGTTCAAATCAAAGGATTAAAAGAGACTTTCGACTTGTTTTGCGTAGAAGATCAATTAGTTAATGAACAGAATGAACGGACAGAGACACTTCAAAACGCAACCAATCAAAACCATTCTTTCTTGGAAAATGTGTTACAAAGCATAGAAGTTCATATGTCTAATGAGCAATACACTGTCGAAAACCTCTGCCGAGATGTAGGATTAAGCGAAAGACAATTGCAGCGCAAATTAAAATCAATCGCCAATAAAACTCCTAACCAAATGGTTAGATCTGTGCGACTTCACAAAGCCAAAGAAATTTTATTACAGAATGAAGGGGTCTCCGAAGCCGCTTTTCAAACTGGATTCAACAGCTTGTCCTATTTCACCAAATGTTTTAGAAAGGAATTTGGACTGGCTCCCTCCGAAGTTTTAAGATGAATTGTTTCATTTAATACTTTCTCAATTTGGCGATAACACCAAAAAGCAGCCTCCAATCACAAAAGATTCTCCACTAACAGCATCATTTCAAGCCCAAAAGCAATTTTCATCAAAAGCCAATTTGCTTCCTCCTACCAATTACAGTTAAAATTGGTGTTATTTTCTCAAAATGTCGGATTTGTTATAGTAAAACATGAAATACCCGAATATTTGGCGGATTTGTGCTAATGATCTTCTTTTAAATGACCGATCTTTGTAATGATATAAATCGGTTAACTCAACTAAAGTTGAATATTATTACATAATCCCATTTGTAAAACCCAATTTATCATGTTAGGGCTTGCATTGTTTAATGCAAGCCCTATTTTTATGCAAAAAAAAAGGAATATCAAGGCGCCTATTTCATAAATCCCAATAAGCTTAAAATCTTCCCTTCAA
>CALBCY010000212.1 GCA_937927195.1 uncultured Chitinophagales bacterium | reverse complement strand
ATACTACCCTGAGAATAGTTCCACTAATCGACCCGTCTATATGTTTATACATGGTGGAGGATTTCAAGGTGGTACAAAAACAAAACCCGAAATTATAGATATGGCCAATTACTTTGCCTCCAGAGGTTGGGTTTTCGCTTCAATAGATTATAGAACAACCAGTGATCTAAATGGAACTGATTTTACTGGAATTGCTCCACAAGAATGGATCGATTTCACAATTCTGAATGCAGCAACTCCAGATGAAGCTCGGACAAGTATAGCGATGTATGCAGCTCAAAGAGACGCCAAAGCAGCACTTCGCTGGATGGTAGCCAACTCCAACACCTATCACATGAACACGGAATTTATTACCGTTGGAGGAGCATCAGCAGGAGCAATTAGTACTATTACTCTAGGCATCTCAAATCAAGAAGATTTTAAAGATGAAATTCATATCGCTGACGATCCCACTCTTTCTTCAACAAATCTGGATGAAATTTTTGAGGTCAAAAATATGGTTGATTTCTGGGGAAGTAATGTAAAATTGGACTTATTAGAATCAGTATATAACGTTAATCGATATGACAGCAATGACCCTGAATTATTCATTGCTCATGGCACTTTAGATCCTACTGTACTGTTTTCAGAAGGTTCAGAATTAGATAGTATTTACAACTCATTAGGAATCTACCATGAATTTGTCCCTTTAATTGATAATGGACATGGTGCTTGGAATGCAACCGTTAACGGAAAAGGGTTATCAGAGATGACATTTAACTTTTTGGTTGAAAGACAAAATCTAAATGTTGAATAAAACAACTATCGCTAACAATGTAGAGAACAGTCATTTTGCTGTTGCGTTTAGAAGGTTTGCTGGGGTTTGTGGGAACTTGCAACGAAGCCATCATTTTTGGTCAAAATTTAAATGCTGGCTTTGTCGGTAATAGAATTAGAGTTCCCTCATTTACCATTCAGCAAACGACGTCTCTACTACCGATAAGTCAAAATATGAAAATGATCCGAAGTTATTTAAAAAAACTAAGTGATTCAATATCGGAATTTCGGACTAGGTTCAATAAGAAACAATACAGATTATTAGCTTTTTGGGATAAAACTGATAAGACAGATACACTAGTAATTGCCTCTCATAGATTTGTTAAAAAGACAAATACTGTAGATCGTAAAGAAATTAATAAAGCTGAAAAATTAATGGAAAAATACTTTGCTGATTAAAAATAAAACTATGGGAGTTATTAAAAAAAAGACTGTCTCATTAGAAACAGTAAAAAACAGGTTTATTGGAAATGTTGGGACTGAAAAAAGAGACCGTTATGAATTGGAATTGAAGATCGACTTAATTGGAGATATGATCAAAAAAGCCAGGAAACAAAGAGATTTAACTCAGGCTGAATTAGGCCAATTAATTGGGGTTCAAAAATCTCAAATCTCAAGATTAGAGAATGGAACTAGCAATGTTACAATAGGAACAATGCTTAAGGTCTTTGAAGCTCTAAATGCCAAAGTAAATTTCAATGTAGAATTGATGAATCAGAAAGTCGAAATCGCTTGATTGAATAGTTATGTAACAATGTAGAGAACGGTCATTTTGCTGCTGCTGCTGCGTTTAGAAGGCTTGCTGAAGTTGTGAGAACTTGCAACGAAGCCATCTTTTTTGGTAAAATTTAAATGCTGGCTTGGTCTGAAATTTGATAATGAGTCTGAGTTTACCATCCAGCTAAGGCCGTATATACTATCGTTCTACAACAATAAAAAAAATGAAAAACATCCAATCATATATAGAAAATACATTTAGCTTTTCTCCATTAGAAATCGAGAAAATATTAAAATGTTTTACGCTCAAATCTTTTCAAAAAAAAGAATATTTTTTAAGAGAAGGACAATATTGTAAAAATGTTGGTTTTGTTGAAAAAGGAAATTTCATTTATTACCAAATTATCAATGGGGAAGAAAAGATATGTGATTTTGCCTTTGAAAATGATTGGGTAAGCCATTACAAAAGTCTTTTAGGAAATATACCTTCTGAAATTAACATCAAAGCTTTAGAAAACTCTGAACTCTATTTATTGAACATTGATAAAATGGAGGAATTAAGCCAAACTTTGCCCAAGGTGAACTTAATAAGGTCTACACTTGCTGAACAGTATTTTACTAAATCGACTCAAAGAGCTACCAATCTTATTAATCTTGATGCCAAAAATAGGTACCAGGCTCTTTTGAAAGAAATTCCATTTATCCATCAAAGAGTTCCACAATATTATATTGCTAGTTATTTGGGGATAAAACCACAATCTTTGAGCAGAATTCGTTCTGAAAAGTGAATATGAGTTCCTTTGTTCACCTATGTGAATGAAAAACGTTTTTACCTCCCCCATCTTTGTATCATCAGTTAACAATCAAAAATTAATAAGCATGATACAATTAATTACAAAAATCAGAAACTTTGCTTTGTCTTTAAAACGATTTGAAGTCAATAAAGTCAGCCTTATTGGATTCCTTCTCGTTTGCTTTAGTCACAATGGATTTTCTCAAAAAAACGATTCAGATAAAAACAATCAAGAATTGTTCTACATTGAAGCTGACCCATTCGCTTATATAAACAAAGGATATTCTGTTCACCTTGGTTATGAAAACTGGGGAATGAGATTTGATTTAACGAAAGTTAAGGTTGATTTTCCGGAGAGTTTTGAGGAAGCTTTTTACGATACAAAAGCATTTGATTTGCAGACAAATATTGTAGGAATCAAAGTCGATTATATAGGGAATCGTTCAAATTGGACTAAAAATGGATTTATTGGAATTGACATCAATCATCAAAAACAATCTTTCAAGCACAGAAAGACTCTTCAAAGTGAAAATTTGAAAACATTTAATCTGGGCTTAAGAGTTGGCTATAAAATTCCAATTTTTAAAGGATTTTATGTTACTCCATGGGCTGCGGTTTGGAAAAACATTGCCTCCAATCAATCGTTCAATGTCGGCGCAGATAGTATTTCAACCCTCAAATGGGACTGGATAACTACGATTCATTTTGGATATGCCATAAAAATATGAGAAATTGATAGAAAATCGATTTAGAACAAAAGTATGTGACGGTCATTTTGTTGTTGCGTTGAAAAGGCCCGCTTTGCTAGTTGGAATTTAAAACGAAAATTATTTTGGTTAAATGGAAACGATTGTCAATCTGACTTACTTTATTCTGAAGGTGGAGGATGGTGAATAGGCAAAATTTTAAGCTAAACAATTCATTATGAAAAATGAAACAGTAAAAATAATAATCATCATCATATCCATTATTTCGATGGCAGCTGGTGTTTTTGGAATGATCTATAGCTTCCCATTTTTATGGTCAGAGAATATGGCTGATTTAGTTGGGGCGGGATTCCCATTTGTGAGTGGTTCAATCCTTTTTGGAACTGGGCTCATAACGCTAGGATTGGTAAATAAAAAGTAAGGAACGGCAATAATATTGAATACAACGATCATTTTGTTGTTGTTGTTGTTGTTGTTGCTGTTGGGTTGAAAAGGCCCGCTTAGCTAGTTGGAATTTAAAACGAAGCCTTCACTTTTGGACAAAAAGAGAAATGCTGTTTTTGTCTGAAATAAACGATAGCGTTCCATCATTCAACATTCCGGGATTTGTCGGGCAGCTAGAAGCCGCAGAGTATTCCGTTTGCCGAGCTGGAGCATAGAACGAACCATGCTTACTAGAAAACAAATTTTAGGCATCGGTATAAAATAGCCAAGCCCCTCTTCCGTTCCGGAAGAGGGGCTTGGCTTAAGTATAATTTGGATATTTTATCCTTTCAAAAGCATTTTATTAAAAGCACTTTTTAAAAGCACTTCGTCAATCCACCAGTTGGCTCTAAAACATAAGCCCATTGAATTTCAGTATGAACAGATTTACCATCTTGTAGAACATTTACCTCTCTGCTGTACCATTTCAATATGTGTGGTACGCAACAGTACATGTCTGCTGAAAAATTGTTCTCCCCTTTGCAAGCTTCCAATCCATTCGACTGAAATTTCCATTCACTGAACTCATTTGTTGCCGTTTCAGTTTTTGGGCCTTCATTGTCCACGATAGGATTGATGTCGATCTTAACTTCACCATTTCCAGTATTTTCAACTACTGATTCAGGTGCCGCATTTAAAAGCCAATCAATGGCATTTTCTGCGTCGACGTTCTCATCAATTTCAACAAAATAAAATTGATTGGCTTGATGGCCATTAAATACAGATTCTTGTTCTAAGCCTGTTCCAGCTAACTCATCTTTTTGGCAGGATGTCATTAAAAACAAAACCAATGATGCTAAAAAACCTATTTTATATAATTGCATAATACTAAACTTTAAACTAAAAAAATTGGCTCTACCTTAAGCTAAAGGCTAAGCCATATAATACAATCCAGAACCTGATTGAAATCAATCAAGTTGCAGATAATTTTTTAAATATTTTTGAATGTAAAACGATGCGAGGGAATCCTCAGGGGAAGTTTCTATCCACTAAACCAGCTTCTTACTATGGTCTCTCCAATCTTCTTGCAACTGGATTGAGCCGATAATTCTTTTGTTATCAATATGTAAGAAAATGTTTTCAACAATCTATTTTATAAGACTTGATTAAGTATCTATACAAGTCCGTTATTCGTAATTTATTTCTAATATTTTACCGAATTTTATATCGGTTATTTTCAAATCGGCTGCAAAGGTATTCCAGTTTTAGATAAGATGCAACAAAATCTTTTCTTTCTTTAAAACTTTTTTTTAATTGCCATTGCTCCTTCGAATGATCCATTATTGGAAGTGAAATTTTATCAAAGTCACCATAGTAAGATTCAATATTCCATACTTAATTTAAAGAATTATTTCTGCCAACTATTAAGTGAAGATTATCAAGCCTTTATAGATAATCCAAGTATATCCTTCCCTCCAAAAGACAAGCAATAAACCCTGCCATTGCGAAAAAAGTTCACGGATTAACAAAAAAATAGGCCTCATTTTTCTTTTGTTATTATAGAAAAAATGAGGCCCAGTAAATTTTAACAATTCTTTAGAAAAGAACTAGCCTATTCGAAAGAATATCCTTCTATTTTCCACAGTCTTGACAATCAATGATTTCAAATACTTCAAAGCTAATTTCACCCAAAACTGAACAGGGACAATCAGCAGATATAAAGTATTCAACCGTATAAACACCCGCTTCTGAAGGAGAATAAAATGGTTGGCCAGATACAATAGCAAGCTGTTCCCAGCCAGTAGCTGTTTGAATGTGCCAAACAAAAATAGCATTAGGATTTGCCCCTAATGGTTGTGCAGTATCTCCATCGGCCACATAAATCATGTTACCATTGCAAACTCTTTCCAATGTTAAATTGGTTGGACAAACTGGACAATCTAGCATCAGCACTTCAAAATCATATGAATCATTGTCATTTGGATCATCTGTTCCACCTGTTGATTCATCAGCTATTTCATCATTTGATTCATCAGCTGGACCTCCTCCGATCAAGTTGTCCTGATCATCTGCTGTTGGACCATCATTGGAATCGGAAGCATCGGTAATCTCAGCATTGTTGGTAATCGATGTTCCAGTGAAAGTTGGATCGATGAGGAATTCCACTAAAATGATGGCTTCTGATCCAGCCGCCAAATAGTCAATTTCAAAACCATCAACACCATTGTCATTGATAACTGGACTAGTAGCAGAAGACAGTGATAAGGTTGATCCGCTATAAATCAATTCTCCAGTGGTGAAATAATCTGTCACCTCTATATCATAAGCATCAAGGTCGCCTTGATTGTAAACAGTGATTAAATAAAACACATCATCTCCAACACTAGGGATGTTGTTGCCATCGTTGTCGTCAAAAGTCCCAAAGGTTTTGGTTAATCCCAAATCAAATGCTTGTGATACGACTTCTGTATCGTCTTCATCTTCGATCATTTCACCAGTAGTACACCCTTGCGCATTGACAGTAATATTGTTTGTGAAATCAGCGGTTACACCGATGACTGTGCAAGTAAAAGTTTCTGTTTCACCAACTGCTAAAATTCCATCTCCAGCTCCAGCAGTAACCGTTCCGTTGTCTGTGTCTATAGAAACAAAGTCTGGCTCACAGGAAACAATATCTAATCCCATATCACTCGCCGTATCGTCCAAACCAATGTTGCATAAATCTTCATCCCCAGTATTACTAAGCGTAATTGTAAAGGTTGCTGTACCACCAATTGGCACGCCTTGTACATCATCGCCATCGGTATCCGGATCTCCAGGAGTTGAATCATCTTTGTCTACAGTAATTTCAGGAGAAACAACATCAACAAGCGTATCGTCCTCATCATCTACAGCTTCACCAGTAGTGCAACCTTCTGCATTTATAGTTATTGTATTGGTGAAATCTGCTGTAACTCCAGTCACTGTACAAATAAAGGTTTCCGATTCTCCAATTGCCAATATTCCATCTCCTGCTCCTGCTGCGACCATTCCACCATCCGTATCAATTGAGGCAAAGCTTGGTTGGCAAGAAACAACATCCAAGCCCATATCTGTGGCAGCATCGGTCAAAGAAATATTACAAAGATCTTCATCTCCATCGTTGGTAACTGTTATGGTGAAAGTTGCTGTTCCTCCACTTGCAACCGTTTGCGTATCGTCTCCATCTATATCTGCATCACCAGGAGTTGAATCATCCTTGTCAACAAGTATGCTTGGTGAAACGACCTCTACGTCTGTGTCATCCATGTCGTCTACCATTTCCATGGTACTGCAACCTTGTGCATTGACTGTTATTGTATTCGTGAAATTTTCTGTCACTCCACTAACCGTACAAGTAAAGGATTCAGATTCGCCAACGCCCAATATTCCATCACCTGCCCCTCCAGCAACTGTTCCATTGTCTGTATCAATCGAGGCAAAAGTTGGTTCACAAGTAACTACATTTAAGCCCGCTTCTGAAGCCATATCACTCAGAGTAATGTTACAAAGATCTTCATCGCCATTATTAGTGACTGTAATCGTGAAAGTTGCCGTTCCGCCGTTTGCAACTGTTTGTGTATCGTCTCCATCCGTATCAGCATCACCAGGGGTGGAATCATCTTTATCCACCATTATTGATGGTGTAAAGCAATCTATAACTGAAATCGTTGTACTTGCCACATCTGAACAGCCGTTCACATCTGTGTAATTGTATGTAACATTGACAGGACTCGAGGCAGCCAACCCAGCTGGATCAAAACTTGCCGTTCCATCTCCGTTGTTGCTTATTCCGGTCCCCATCCATGTTCCTCCAGCATCATTCGGTGTTCCAGTTAATAGAATCGCAGCATCGGTTTCGCAAAGCTGAGCATAAGTTCCGGTTCCAGCGGTTGGAAGTTCGTTTACAGTAATTTCAGCAGTAGCAGTTGCCATACATCCATTTGCATCTGTGTAATCATATCTAACAGTAATGGGGCTAACTGCAGCCAAAGCTGTTGGATCAAAACTAGCAGTGCCATCGTCATTGTCTGTTACACCCATACCTGACCAAGTTCCTCCAATATCTGTTGGAGTTCCTGTCAAAATTATTGCCATTGCATCTTCACACAATGGACCGTAAGGGCCACCAGCAGATGGTGTTGGTAAGGCATTGACTGTAACCGTTGTGCAAGTTGTATCGGAACAAGCAGAGAAACTAACTGGATCAGGAGCTGCGGCTCCAAAAGTAACCGCTCCGTCTGTATAGTTTCCGTCTCCTGCACCTGCTGGTGTCAGGAATTGATTGCTGAGGAATCCTCCATCCGAAATCAACATGGCTTGCAATTGAATTTCATCGAAATTCATATAACCTAGATTAGCAGCATCGATGCAGATTTCAAAGCCTTGTGCTAGATTGCCATCAACAGGAGAGACTCCAATATTGGCAGCTGTATTGTCACCCAAGAAATTGTTTGGACCTCCACCTGATCCCGTTGGCAAAGCAACACCTGATAAAGTGTATAAATCAAAATAGTAGGTCGTGTTTCCTCCATCTGTTCCTATCACTAAAACATGATCAGGAGCAAAACCAGGATCGAAAGTGGTTCCGCTGTTGAAATTGGCTATTCCACCAGGTGCTCCAGCACGGCCAAAGTTTCCATCGTTGTAGCCTCCAGCTTGTGAATCTATGAATAATAAAATTCTGTTTCCATCTTGAACATTTCCAGCAATGGCAAAACATAAAAAGTTATCTGCAAGAGAAGCATACAATCCATTTAATTCAAAGCCTGCACCAAATCCACTTGCCGGGCCACCAGCAGAAGTTGACAAGGGTGCCCCCCACTCTGCTTCATTGACCATTCCGTCAAAAGTAAAATCTGTTAGTTCATTTGTTTGAAATGAAACTGCGCAAACTTCGTCCCCATCACTTAGGTCTGCTGAAAAACTAGCAGTCGCATTTGGCCCTTGAACACTCACATCATTGACCAATACTTCATACAAACCATCTGTCCCTAAAGTGAAATCAAAACTCGCTGTTCCTGTTCCTTCATCACAAGCGGAAGGTGTCAATGGTGAAATACTGGCTATTGCTGTACAAGGATCATCACAATTTATAACATTGATCATAGTCATTGCTGAAGCAGAACAGTTGGTTAATCCATCTGTGTAATTGTAGGTAATTGTATGGGAACCAATTCCTGCCATTGCAGGATTAAATGCACCAGTTGAAGGATCGGTAATTCCATTGCCAACAAAAGTTCCTCCAGTTGGAGCAACCGTCAAGTTGACAGCTGGATCATCCGTACAAAACGGTCCTGCCATTTCAATCGAAACCATTGGATTGTCATTGATGGTTACATCGACCATATCAGCAGCAGTACAATCATTGGCATCCGTTACGGTTACACTGTAAGTTGTGAGTGCCATTACGGCATCGGTGATCGTGATCGTTTGAGTGGTTTCTCCATTTGGACTCCACAAGTATTCATCGAAGCCTGCTCCTGCGTCTAGCATTACAGCTCCTGTTCCTAAGCATTGAACGATGTCCGTGCCCAAGTCAACCGTTGGATTGTCGTTGATTGTTACATCGACCATATCGGTAGCAGTACAATCATTGGCATCCGTTACGGTTACACTGTAAGTTGTGAGTGCCATTACTGCATCGGTGATCGTGATCGTTTGGGTGGTTTCTCCATTTGGAGACCACAAGTATTCATCGAAACCTGCTCCTGCGTCTAGCATTACAGCTCCTGTTCCTAAGCATTGAACGATGTCCGTGCCCAAGTCAACCGTTGGATTGTCGTTGATCGTTACATCGACCATATCGGTGGCAGTACAATTATTGGCATCCGTTACGATTACACTGTAAGTTGTGAGTGCCATTACTGCATCTGTTATTGTGATCATCTGGGTTGTTTCTCCATTTGGAGACCACAAGTATTCATCGAAACCTGCTCCTGCGTCTAACATTACAGCTCCAGTTCCTTGGCATTGAACGATGTCCATGCCCAAGTCTACTGTTGGATTGTCGTTGATCGTTACATCGACCATATCAGTGGCGGTACAATCATTGGCATCCGTCACGGTTACACTGTAAGTTGTTTGAGCCATCACGGCATCGGTGATCGTGATCGTTTGAGTGGTTTCTCCATTTGGAGACCACAAG
>CALBCY010000211.1 GCA_937927195.1 uncultured Chitinophagales bacterium | reverse complement strand
CGTCCATCCGTCCGTCCGTCATCTTGGGCTTGACCCAGCCGGGCTGGCGTACCAGTCACGTGAACCACTTGTTACATAACATCTGCCAAACCAATCCATTTAGTGATCCAAATTTGATGGTAAAATAAAAAAGTGTTCTGTACCCTGACGGCTTGGTCATAAGACCAAAACAAAGCTATTTTTTGATTTGAGAAAATGTCTATTACACAAATTTTGGTTATATGACCATAGCCCTCCGGTTAAAATATAATGTTCATTAAAATAATATTCTTAATAAGGTTTTTGTTTCTCACTACCTGTTACAAACCACCTGAACCACGAACCATCCGTCCTTCCGTCCTTCCGTCCATCCGTCCGTCCGTCATCTTGGGCTTGACCCAAGATCACGTGAACCACCCGTTACATAACATCTGCCAAACAAATCCATTTAGTGATCCAAATTTGATGGTAAAATAAAAAAGTGTTCTGTACCCTGACGGCTATTCTAATAGCTAGTATCCAATGTCTAGTTGTAAAATTGATAAATTAACTTTTCAGACTTTACCTGTTCTTTAACTCCTTTGCTTATAAAATGAATGGGTATGCAAAGTAGCCCAAGTCCCAATAAAATTATTCCTCTACTACCCAGTTTATTTGATAACTCGGCAATCAATATTATCATAACAAGCCCGAAAGATCTACCTGAGAATTCATAGGTATGGCCCTGTTCTAGATTTATGGCAGTATCATAGGCAAAGTAACTAAGTGCAGCAACAATCAAGAACGCGATCAATGGTTTTTGAATTCTGTTAAGGAGGCCTAAGTCTTTTTCTAAATACTGTGGAGCATTGATTTTGTCAGCTTTTAAATAATTTAGAATTTCAGATTTGTTCTCTGCCAAATCTAGTTTAAATTGGTCTTTTTTGCTATGTGAAATTTCAATTTTTGTGGAATTGCTTTTAGAAGATATTATCTGTATATATTGAATTGGTATTCCTGTTAGTCTGCTTGGTACAATACCATTCACAAGCTCTTTTTCAAATTCCTTCAGTTGCTTGTTGTTAGGATTGAAATTGTAAATCACTTCATCTGTTATCACAATTAATTTATCCTTACCAGTATGGGATATCCAATATTTCATAACATTTATGCTTAATTAAACAATTGTTATACAGATACAAACCTAGAAAAAACTGAGCAGATTTTTCTACTTTTCGCACAGGAACAATTTCACAAACCTTTGCAAAGTCTTCCTACCTTTTTGCGAGAACTGAATTGGAATGACAGGGCCATCACAATAGAACAGTTCAATACCAAGAAAGCCAATCGCTTGTAATAACTTCGGTTGAGATGCTATGCCCCCAACCGCCTAAAGCCAATCGCTTTCAAAGGCCTACAAGTACTCCCAAGCCGATTTGTAAAATTCATTCAGTTCACAATAATCCATGAATTCCTGGTAAAATTTATCATTGGCCAAGGTGGCACTGTCACCGATGATGACGAGTTTTTTTCTTGCTCTCGTCATGGCAACATTCATTCTCCTGTAATCTTTCAAGAAACCTATTTCACCTTTCTCATTGTTTCTCACCAATGAGATATAAATAACATCTTTCTCTTGCCCTTGAAAACTGTCGATGGTATTGATGTCGAATTGAATATCGGGCACAAAGTCAAAATAATCTTTGATGTTTTCTTTTAAAAAAAGTACTTGTTCTTTGTAGGGAGAAATAATGCCAATAGAAGGAGGGCGGCTCATGTCAAAACGGGTGAGGAGCAGATCAAGGTGTTTCCATAGAATTTGATATTCCCCTTCATTGAACAAACTTCTGGATCGAGGATTTCTCTTCTCTTCGAATCCACAGCCTGCAGTATCGATGAACTCCATAACTTGTGTCGAGCCATTTTTTAAGTGGAGTGTTTGATACTTGACTGATGGGTCAGCCATGAGTTGATCATTGTAGAATCTTTTATTGGAAAAGCCCATGATCATTTCATTCATCCTGTACTGGACATTCAACAATGAAACATGCTTGAATTTTTCAATGGATTGTTCGATGAGTGTTTTTTCTAAACCTGCACGAGCTGCTTTTTTGCTTTTAACCGTAGGTGGTAATTGAAATGGATCTCCTGCCAGAATGACTTTCTTATCGGCCTTGGTTATGGGAATCCAAGTGGCTGGTTCAAGGGCTTGAGCAGCCTCGTCAATGACAACCACATCAAAGCGGCGGTGCTCGACGTAACGATTGTTTGAACCAACCAGGGTGGCTGTAACAACATCTGCTTCGGTCAATATTTTATCGACCATATAGCTTTCAATCATTTTAACCTGATTGGAAATTTCGCGGGCCTCTTTAAACAATTCTCTTCTTTGCTCACGCTGAGTGGAACCAAATTTCCTTTTAAATTTTCTGGCCATCTTGCGGCAATCTTCCGCTTGCCTTTTCATTTTTTTTATTTCTTTGGCTTCTGGTGAGTTATAAAGCCGATGCTCCAAGGTGTGTTGGATGATGTCTTCATCTACTCTTGAAATATTTCCGATTCGAATGACATTCAATCCAGCGATGGACAGTTTTAGTGTGATCCAATCCACTGCTGTATTGCTTGGTGCGCAGGCGAGTACTTTATCACCCTTGGCAGCCAACAATCTAATGGCTTCAACAATGGTGGTGGTTTTTCCTGTTCCTGGTGGTCCGTGAACAATAGAGGCATCTTCAGCTCGCAATATCTTATCGACTGCTTCATTCTGCGAATCGTTCAGCATGTTAGAATAAGAGGGCTTTTTAGATTTTTCAAATTCACATGCTTTGTCGCCTTTAAATATTTCACGAAAATGCTCCAACTTATTTCTTTCAGCAGCCATCGTTAGGCGGAGCGCCTTTTCCATTTCATTGTAAGAACGATCGTCAAACAAAAGGTCGAGTCCCAGTTTTCCCAAATCCACCCAATCTGGTAAATCAGATTGATACAAAAACACCTTGATTATTCCCTTGCTGACATAATTGACAATGCCCTTTACATTGGGCTCATTGACAGCAGATTGGTTGGTGAAAAAATTGACAATTTTACCTGGAGAGAATTGATGGCTTCTGCCTTCATCTTTGGTTCTTTCGAGCACGACAAAAGGCTGTGCTCCAATGCCATATCCACTTTCTTTTAACTCCAAAGGATAAAGAGAAGTTCCTCGTCTGGCACGATCGGTTAAGTTAACTTCGAGAATCTTTTGGTTGTATATTGAAATGTCTTCCTGGCGCTCCATTTTAAGAAGCCCCAACAATTCATCTATTTTCTTTTGTGATTTTTTTTCCATTGGATGGCAAATATGGTTTAAATTTTTTAGACATTGGAATTCGATACTCAATCTTGCAATGATTTTATGAAACGTTCTAGTTTTTGTTCACTGCAGCTACTCAATTCTACATAAGACTTTCCTGCTTCTGGGAAGCTGTGGATTGCCAAATGACTTTCAGCAAGTAACCAGACGGCGGTATAACCTTTTGGATGAAATTGATGGTCCATGAAATTTAAAATTTGAAACCCAGACCCTTTGAGCAACCGCTCGAAACGCTTGGCCAATTTTTCTGGATCTATTTCTTCCACCCAAACTGTATGATTAAATATTTTTGCTTTCATTTTTTAATATTAAATGTTGAGCCCCAAAAACGGAAAACCTAATACACCGACCAATCGCTGTCTAAAAAATAGCGATATAAAACGGGTTCGTGGATTCTGTTTACTTGAATACTGTCGTCTTTATTTTTATTGAAATAGTCTTTCCCAAACGAAACCAACAAGGGAATGGCTTCTTTATTTAGCCATTGGGTTTCAATATTCGACAAATTCATTTTATTTAAAGATTCCAGTATTTCATTTTTGTTTTTTAATGACTTGCTTCCAATGATAAAACCCCATTCTCCCATAGTGATGACCTGATTGTGCATTGGCAAAACGGCTAAGCCACTTTCCTGCATGGTCTTTTCAATGCATTGAAAACTTCTTGGCGCAAAATAAGGACTTCCTGCTTGCGTAATAACGGCTCCTTTAGGTCTCAATCTGTTTTTGCAGAGTTGGTAAAATTCCAAAGAATATAGCCTGGACAATTCAACGTTTCTGGGATCGGGTAAGTCGACGATGATTAAATCATAAAAATCCATTTCATTTTCCAAATAAGCAAAGGCATCTTGATTGATTATTTCAACTTTGGAATCATTCATGGCTCCTTTGTTGATCTCTTTTAAAATGTCTTCGTTTTTAGCCAAATTGGTCATTGCTGGATCGAGGTCTATTAATTTTATTTTTTCGATGAAATCGTATTTCAATAACTCTCTGGCTGCACATCCATCTCCACCACCAAGAATCAAAATTTCTTTGGGTTTATTGGCAATTTGAACAGCCGGGTGAACCAAGACTTCATGATACATCGGTTCGTCATAAGAGGAAAATTGTAAATTGCCATTGAGGTACAGCCAGTGATGACCTTTCCATTCAGTAATGATTATTTTTTGGTAAGTAGACTGTTCGCTGTAAACAACTTTATCGGCATACTTTTTTTGTTCACCATGAAATATAATTTCCTTCGCATTGAAAGCTCCTATTCCAATAATGAAGGCAACGGATGCTGCGATTGTGTTCCAATAGTTTTTAGATAAGTATGATTTTTTATGGGGAAACAAATTTAACAAAGCGATGGCAACCAGTAAATTGATCATTCCTAAAAGGAAAGGCGTGTAAGTCAATCCTAGATAGGGCAGACCGACAAAGGCAAAAAACAATCCACCTGCCAAACTGCCATAATAGTCCTTCTCCAATATACTGGAAACATTGACCTTCAAAGATTCAAACTGTTCGTTTAAGCGCATGGCCAAAGGCAATTCCATTCCAATAAACAAGCCAGTCAAGATGGCGAGGAAATAGATAAAAATTGGAGCAAAAGTGCTAAAGCCAGAGAGGGTATAGGCTGATAGTGCGGAAAAGGAAACGACCAGGGAAAGGGCTATTTCAATTCCAATAAACCAACTGAATAGATTTTTAGAGATTGATTGGGTAATTCGACTTCCCAAGCCCATACAAAACAGCATTAGGGAAATAATCAAAGCCCATTGCCTGATAGAATCTCCAATAAAATAGCTGGCCAGAGTCGCAAGGACGTACTCTGCCACGATGCCAGAAAGGCCAGTGGCGAAGAGGGCCAGTTTTAGAATTGAGCTTTTGGAGAAATTCATTTCTTTAATCAGGCTTTTGGCTATTAGCCTTTGGCCTTTGGCTGTTTTGGGTGGTTCTCATATTAAAACTTTGCGCCATTGCGACTTTGCGTTTATTATTTAAAAAAAGCGAATCTAGAATTTATTTCACAAACACCAACAAATTAAAATGGAACTGCCCACATAGGCAAAGGCTTCGATGAGCGCCGCCCCTTGATTGGGCACTGCTTGATTGGCGATTTCATCGCTTAATTTTACACCGGGCAACAAAACCGCGTCTACGAGCCATCTGGCAACAGGCAACAATAAAAAGGCCAATAAAATATCTAACAATATATTGGAAATCATTTCACCCCAACCTAAATAATCGTAGCTGATGGCGAATCCAAAAATATTGGCAATGGCAATCAATACCGCCGCATAAACAATTCCTGATGCCACATTGTCTCTTTCCAATTCTGCATGCAAATCGAAAGCCACCATTCTATTGTAAAACCGTACTGCAGCCAACAATAAAAATTGTCCGAACAACCAAAATAGGGTCAAACTGATTAAGCCTGATAATTGATAACCAAATGTCATTTCAGGAAACAAATTATACATTTCACCACTAACGGCACCAGCAATAATTAATCCCGAAGCAATATAATTGGCTGCTTCAATGTATCCGGTTCCAGCATTTTGATCTTTAATGATTTCTTTGTAAAGATTGAACTTGTTCAGGATAAAGCGGTCATTGATCCAGGAAGCAATATTGAGTAAAACTACACTGGCAAGCCCAAAGATGATTACATTGACAATGTCCATTTGAAATCCAAATGATTCGCCATCAATACAAGCTCCAATGACAATCAGAATCCCGATGAAATAACCAACCAAGGTACTGGCAAAAGCATAATTGTCCTTTATGGTCAGTTCATGGATGATGTTGATTTTTTTGTGCCGAAAGTCGAAGCATAATTTGGCAATGATGAAAATGGAGATAGAAGCAATAAAGTAAGCAATCGTATGCAAAATCCATATTCCTGTCTCTAAATCAAATAGATTTGTAAAAAGATTTTCCATAATGTTTATTTTCCTCCTCCTCCGCTGCTGCGGACTCTGGAATTATACCTGTTTTGATTTCTTCTAATAACAGCTGCATCTTCCTCTTTCTGTACTTTTCCGTATTCTAATGCTTGCGACCTTAATTTGGGCGAGGCTTGTCCCCAAAAAGTATTTTTCCCTGTTTCAGTTTTTATAAATTGATCCGTACCATAAATCTGCTCTTTGCCTTCAAATTTTGAATGAGGCCAAGATTTAAACTTGACATAATCTGTGTAATTGGGTGGGCGATCCTTGTAATATAGGTGATTATTTAGTTCTTGGTAGGCTCGGTGAAATTGCCAGCTGGTATCCGTCGTTCCAAAATTCCATTCACCAAAATTTTCATTTAGGAAAGAGGCAAATCCCGGAGGAAAAGCAATGAGTTCTCTTTTTTGCTTATTGGATCCAACCGTACTTTGTGCGCCTACTTCCATTCCCATTTTGTTGTAAAGTTCCAAAAAGTTTGCAGCCGTAACTTTCGTAAAGTCCGATTCTTTTACTTCTATGTTTTCACCGTTTTTGTAAATCAATTTATATTGGTGATAAAAGTCATTTTCGGTTGGCACATATTTCATGTCCGTCAAGAGCACAGAATAATTTTTACTGTTACCAGCAAGCTTGGTGTAATCCTTTAACTCTTTCAGGGGAATGACTGTTTCTGGAGGCTTGTTTTTGTAATTTGAAATGGTAACAATGGTCCCAAACAGTGCAATAAAACCAAGCATGGGAAGTAATTTATGAAACAAATTGGGCTTTGGAATGGGTTTACCTTCGGTAATTTGACTTATTTCACTTTCATCGATTCTAGTCCCTTGATAATATTCTCTTTCATCTCCTTCCCAAATTTCAACTGTTAAAAACTTTTTTTGATCGGCATCGAAATAGTCGTAACAAAGGAAAGATTCTGATTCAGTAAAGAAGCCCATTTCTTTCCATACTCCATCATGCCTTTTCTCAAGAAAATATTCTGTTCCTTCGTGGATGATTTTTTCATTTAAGTAACCTTCTTTATCAGTGTGAGAATAAAGTGCTTCTATTTTGGACTTATTCTTTAATTGACGAGAAATCATGACATCTAATTTTCCGTCCTTTAATTTCTCAAATTCCAAAAAAATCTTGCCATTACCAGACCTGCATTCGAATTCTATAGATTCAGAACCGTCTTGCCATTTATAGGTACTTCCTCCAGTCGTTTTGTAATTCTTTCCTTTATAGTAAAAGGTTGAACCGAGACCTAAATCGGGTATTTTTAACATAGTTTGGCTGTTGTCATTTTGCAAGTTTAGTGGATTCTGTTAAATAAATTAACCATGATCCATTCCAATAAATTCCAGAATCTAATCGAAAGATACAAATCATAAAAAGGAAACAGGTGTTTTTGTCCATGGAAAAACACCTTCAAACCCTCAAACTACCTCATTTCTAACAAAGATGAAAGTTTTACAAAACATTGATAATGAAATTATTAAGTCAAATTAGAAATTGTTTGCTTTAAGTCCGAAAACTTAAAAAATGGAGGTAGAATATAGAATTAAAGGAGGGAAAATATAAATTTGGAAAACGAGAAAAATCTCATTTCAAAAGAGCTTTGTAATAAAAAGTAAATAATCCGCTATTCCTTATCGGATTAAATAATAATATGTGTTTGTGATGAAAGAAAAGTGTAACTTTGAGGTTGATATGCGGGGCTTTACCCGATAGCCAAAATACCAGAAAATAAAAAACTTAATGGTTCATTTTGAATGCCCACATTCAAAGTTAATTCAAGTAAATTCATTAGACTTACTGATTATGAAGAAGAATATGAAGAAGATTTTCAGTTTTATTATATTGTTTGGACTTTCCTTGTTTTCGCAGGCCGAAACGATTTATGTTAATGGCAATGCATCAGGAAGTGATGATGGTTCTTCATGGGACAATGCCTACACCAGTTTTTCAGCTGCATTGTTAGCAGCAAACTCTGGCGATGAAATCTGGCTTGCAGCGGGTACTTATCGTTTGGGAAGTTTGACTTCTTTTTATGAAATGAAAGAAGGGGTTGCGATTTATGGTGGATTTTCAGGTTTTGAAAGCACTTTGGAAGAGCGTGATTTCAATCTAAATCATTCAATATTAAGTGGTGATGTTTCAGCCAATGATTCAGTTGGAGATTTTAGTTCCAACAGAAATGACAATGCCTTGCATGTATTAAAAGCTGCTGATAATATCGGACAAGATGCCAGGTTAGATGGTCTTACTGTTCGAGGTGGAAACACTTTCAATCTTTCAGCTGCAGGGGATGACAGCAAAGGTGGAGGTCTTTTGTGCAAAGGTTCACCTACGATTGTAAATTGTAAATTCGAAGATAACTTTGGATTAAATGGTGGAGGAATTGCGGTTCAAGGACCTGCTACTGAAAACTTGATTATTGAAAATTGTCTTTTCATGGGAAACAAAGCAGATGATCAAGGAGGCGGATTGTATATCAATCAGGCCAATATTTTTCTCGATTTGAATGATTGTGAGTTTATCAACAACATTGCTTCTGAAGCAGGTGGAGGACTTTCTATTTTAAGTGCCAGTTTGGATGTAACCAACTGTTCATTTGAAGGCAACCAGATTGATGATTCAGGCCTTTTGGGTGGTGGTGGTGCATACATTAAAGGTTTTATTAGCCCATCTATCGTCGATTTTAACAATTGTACATTTGATCAAAATCTTTCTTTATCCAATGGTGCAGCAATTATGATTGCAGGAGATTCTGAGGTTGCTTGCAACCTTACTGTCTTCAATCAAAATGCTTCTTCTTTTAATGGAGGTGCAGTTTATTGTTCAGATGGAGAATTTGTAAATCTTGGTACCGAATACAATGGAAATATTGCTCAGAATGGTGGTGGAATTTATTTCGGTGGAGATTCTTTAATATTGGATCAAGCTGTTTTAAATTCAAATGTGTCTTTGGAATTAGGAGGTGCAATATTTACGAGTCCTTTTAGCAACGTGGTAATTAACCGCTCTACGATTGAGGACAATAATGCCCTAAGTGGGGGAGGATTTTACTTTGATAATTCTGTTGCCGAGATAAGAAATTCTATTTTTAAAGCTGACAGTTCAACCAATCAAGGTGGTGCGGTTTACGCAAAGCAATTAGAAACAATTTTTATCAATTGTATTTTCGAAAAAAATTATGGAACAAGTGGAGGAGGGATCCTTTGCGCCGATGGAAATCAAACCATTGCAATACATTCTACCTTTTATTCCAATGAATCTTTCTCAATTGGGCCAGCCATTCACGTAACAAATAATTCTAGTTTATTGACCAACAATTCGATCTACTGGAATAATTCAAGTACCGCATTTGGACAAATCGGAAATACTTCTGACATCGAGCCAATCGTAGAATATTGCTTGGTTGAAAATGGATTTGATGGAGAAGGAAACATCAATTCAATGCCATTTTTTGCTGACGCAGATAATGGAGATTTTCAATTGTTGATTTTAAGCCCTGCTATTAATGCTGGTACGAGCGAGTTGCCAAACTACGATGGCGTCAACTTGGACTTCAATGGTCTTGAGAGAGACAACGAACCAGATATGGGACCTTATGAATTTCCTGTGTTTATACCTTTGGCTCCTAGTAATTTATTTGCCCAATCAACCAATCAAAATTCTATTTTACTTACTTGGTTAGACAATGCTTCTGATGAGAATGGGTTTATACTTGAGCGTTCAGTAGATGGCAACCAGAATTTTGAAATGTTGGTTGCCCTAGGAGAAGATGTTGAATCATACGAAGATACAGATGTCGTAGAAAATATAATTTATTTTTATAGAATACAGTCTGTTAGAGACGGAGAGTTTTCTTCTTTCAGTAATGAGACATTTGCAACACTTGAATTGTATGCACCCAATACGCCTTTAGACTTTGATACTTTGGAGGTCGGATTTAATACTGTTCAGCTGATTTGGACAGATGATTCAGCTGATGAAGAAAATTTTGTATTGCAAAGAGCAGATGATTTAATGACGGGGAATTGGGTCACCATAGCAAACGATATCCCAGCTAATACAACAAGTTTTACGGACACAGGATTGAATGCTAATACAACATATGGATACCAAATAAAAGCCGTTAATTCTGTTGGGGAATCTGACTGGGCAAGTTTGATTGTAATGACAAAAGTAAATGTTGGTTTGGTAGATGACATTGACGTGAAATGGAATTTGTATCCCAATCCAACTGACGGAATTTTGAACCTTGATTTGAATGAAATGGAAAGCAAGTTGCTTGGATGGAAGGTTTATGATTTGACTGGTAAAATGGTTTTGAGCAGTGAAATGGATATTCAGCAAAGACAATTAACTTTGAATGTTGAATCTCTAAATTCGGGTGAATATTTCCTTTTGCTTCAAGGCAAAGAGCAGAATTCAGGAAAGTTCTTTATGGTAAAATAATTTGCTAAAAGATCGCTGTGCTTGAAGTAGAAAGTACAAGACTAAAATTAATTTTATATAAAAATGTTATAGAAAAGCCAGACTCAATTCTTGAGTTTGGCTTTTTGTTTAAAGAAGTCTTGGTAATTTAAATGTGTTACTAAAAGTGCTGGGATCTACTAGAAAGCTTCGAATAGCCAATTTTTTTATTGTGGACTTCCTAATAGATTTCCTAAAAACAAGATTTGTATTTGGTTTAAATAACCAATCCTCCATCAACATTCAAAACCGTTCCTGTGATGTAGGATGCCTCGTCAGAGGCCAGAAAAAGATAGGCATTGCCGATGTCTTCCGCTTCACCCAATCGACCCAATGGTGTTCTAGAGGCCATTCCATCCAATAATTCTTTGGGGACAGATTTTACCATTTCAGTTTGAATAAACCCAGGTGCAACTGCATTGACAGTTATTCCTTTTCTGCCAAATTCCTTAGCCCATGTTTTCGTCATTCCGATAACCCCTGCTTTTGAAGCCACATAATTGGTTTGCCCAAAATTACCATTGTGTGCGACGACAGAAGCTGCATTTAGAATCCGACCGCTTCCTTGTGCTGCCATAAAAGGATAAACAGCTTTTGTGCAATTAAAGACGCCCGATAGGTTTACATCAATGACTTGTTGCCATTGCTCACCAGACATTTTTTTCAAGGAAGCATCCCTTGTTATTCCGGCATTGTTCACCAATACATCAATTCGCCCAAAGTCTTTATAAACCTGCTCAGCAATTGCTGTTACCTCCGTCAAATTCGCTGTGTTAACTTTATAGAATTGAATCTTTCCTTTTTCTTGGAACTCAGCTGTGGTATTCCGTCCTTCGTTTTCATCAATGTCCCATAACGCAATTGAAGCTCCATGCTCTAAAAACTTTTTTACTGTTGCCTTGCCAATTCCTCTAGCGCCTCCTGTTATAATGGCCACCTTGTTTGCTAATCTATTCATTCTACGTCTTTTTACGATTCACAATATCGATCTGTAAATATATGCTTTCCAAATTGAATTGAAAGAATAGGAGTCCTC
>CALBCY010000210.1 GCA_937927195.1 uncultured Chitinophagales bacterium | reverse complement strand
GTAAACATTGCCACGATTGATGGAGCGGATCAAAATGATACAGATTCTACACCCGGTAACAATCCTGATCCAGATGGTGATGGTGATGTTGGAACGGAGGATCCAGATGGTACGCAAGATACTGATCCGGGCGAGGAAGATGATTCTGACGATGCAATAATTACTCCTTCTTGCAGTCCTTGTGGAGCGGATGGTGGAAGGTTTTAATCTGCTAAACATCTAAGGTGCATAACTTAAAAAGATATAATTGGTTTTGTAAATTGAAATTACCCGGCTTCTTGTTTTTGAAGTCGGGTTTTTACAAAGCTATTCTTTTGAAAGAACATCGAAAGAACATCGAAAGAATGTCGAAAATAGTGTGTTGAAAAATACTACTTTGAAACTATTGAATTTTGGTTTATTTAATTGTACTATTCAAGGGGGTTTAGCTGCTCGCTTTTTATACCCGAAGGTTATATGAATATTTCGAGCTAAGAGTATTCTAACCGGCAAATTGCATTACCTGCTAAATTTGTCGGTTTTTTTATTCTAAAATTAAAGTTAGAAATTATGGCCTGAAATCAATTTTAAAAGTTTAGGATCCGCTTTCCTTTAAATAGATATTCAATTCCATCATTCTGTCGATCGACTATTAATAATATGACCGAAGAAAATAGCATTCATAAACATTTTATTCGTGCCTAAAAAATAAGCTCTGAAATTCGGATTGTCAGAAAAGGCGATTATTCTTCCAGATCCCAAAGCGCCCACCAAAACTGCTGGCGTTCCTGAAATTTGCATTAAATTATTTTTTGAAATATAACCACTTAACAAGGGATTTGAATAGTATTTCAATGGAGCTGCAAATTTATTAACTGGCGTTTTGTAAAAATTTTTGTGGTTTTTAAACACTGGAATCATCGAGTTTTGATAACCGTAAAACAATGGATGGCTTAAATCTGCCTGGCATTGCAAAATTACTCCTCCTATGTTTTGTGCACCATGAATTTCATCTATAGAATGATAATGCCCATCAAACAATTTTTTATGATCTTTATTGGCTGTTACATTAAAGGTGCAGAATTCAGTTTTAGCCAACCAACTTGAAGCAGAGGTCTGAGTAATTAAAATTCCTCCATTCATGATCCACGATTTCATTCTTCCTTGGCTAACCTTACCATAAGCTCCCCTAACCATCAAAAGAACATTGTAATCTGTCAACTTCATATTGTCGATGTCGTCAATGTCCAATTTACTGACTGGAATATTAAATCGTTTATCAAGCGTGAACCAAATTTCTCCTGCTTCATAGGCATTGACACCTTCGCCAACGATCAAGCCAATTTTAGGAAGTTTCATTTTACGAAAACTTGGACTTCCAAAATCTATTCCTTCTGGACTCAAACCTGTTTTAAGGGCATAAATTTCACCAAAATTCTCTGAGGCATATTTATTTATGATTGAAAGAATATTGCTTCTCTTTTCTTCTTGACTCTTAAGAGGAACTAAAATTGTTCCAGCAGAAAAGACTTTTTTACCTTCACTGGTTTCCATTGTCAATGATTCAGTGGCCACTCGAACTTGTACTTCATTGGACAGCAATTCATAGATCAATTTTGGTGTTTGTAGTTCGTTGGATTTTATTAAACAAGCGTAGGCAGTTTTTAAATCTCCATGCACAATATTAAACTTCGAATCGATTTTTTCTTTTTCTCTTTCCTTTTCTCGTGAAATTTTTACTCCTTTTTTACTTGCTTCATAACTTACATTAAATGCAAGTGGCAAAGTCCAAGTTGAAACATCGTAAAACAGGGAGTCTTTAAATTCTGTGTTTCGCTCAAACAATGACTTTATAAGTCGGTATTGATCTTGATTGGTTGATACTTGAAATTTAAATTTACTTTTATCCTCTGAAATTTCATTGTAATCAATTTGATGCAAATCAAGAATTTTATTCATTTCACTACAAAGCCCCATTTCATTTTTCGTCCCATAAGAATAGCTTTTTATTTTGTCAGCCTTGGCTATTTTTTTTGCAGATTTGTAAAATTCTTTTTGGTGTTTTAACAGTTGATCTTTTAGGTGCAAGGAACCTTTCAAAGTTGAAATTGCAGTATTGAATTGATTTCTGATTGTAAATGGAAAACTGACTAAACCATTTTGACTGTTTTGTAAATGCCCTCTTGAACTTGCTTGTTCAAATAAAATTCCCACCGAGCCATTGATGTCTGGATAGGTGCTGCCTTTGCCAATGTAAAAATCATCAAAGCTTTCTTTTGTATAATATAAACTCCCGATTGAATCCAATGCGGCAGCGTGAAAATAGGCCAATTCTTCCGTCAGGACGAATGTGTTTTTTGGGGTGAGCGGATTGTTCCTGCTTGGAATTCCTGGCTGAAAAAAATAGGTGTTATTGGTTCCCATTTCATGAGCATCGGTCAATACATTGGGTTTCCATTCGTGAAAATATTTTATTCTTCCTCTTGATTCAGGATGTTGGAGTAAAAGCCAGTCTCTGTTTAAATCAAACCAATAATGATTGGTTCTGCCACCTGGCCAAACTTCGTTAAACTCTCTGTCATTGTTATCCGGATTTAAATTTGAACTCTTATGAGTATTGACCCAAGAAGCAAAGCGGTTCATGCCATCCGGATTGAAACATGGATCTAACAAAACGATTGTTTTATCTAACAGATCGTCAACGAAATCTCCCTTGGCCGCTGCCAAAAAATAGGCCGTTAAAACGGCGGAGTTTGCACCACTGGATTCATTGCCATGAACGGTATGCCCCAGCAATACCACCAATGGATTCTCATTGGAATCTGATGATGAGTCCAATGCTTTGAGATGATTTGCTCTTAACTCATCTACTCTTTTGATGTTTTTTGTACTACTGATGGTCAAGTATATCAAGGGGCGATTTTCATGAGACCTTGCATATTCAGTGAATTCAATCCTGTCAGATTTTTCAGCCAAGGCTTTCATATAATAAACCAATTGATCGTGGCCGATGTGCCAGTCACCAATTTCATAACCCAAAAATGATTGTGGGGTAGGGATGCTGGGATCGTATTTGACATTGTCGGGAAGATAATAATCCAAAGAATTTACTTGTGTAAATGCTGTTTGAAAACAAAGAATTATCAGCACAAAGACTGGGCTAAACAAGCGAGCCTTCAGAATAACTTTAAACATCTTCATAAAGTAAATTTAACAAAAAAAGGATGCTCAATTAAATGAACATCCTTTTTAATATTTAATTAAATAAAATTGATTTTTTATTAAGCGTCCGATTTTTCTTCTTTGCTCTTTTTATTTTCAACTTTAATTTTAATATTTTCATTCTTATCAAGATCAATTAATAGCGTATCGCCTTCTTTGAAATTACTGTTCAAAATCTTTTCAGCAAGTGGATCTTCCAAGTATTTCTGAATGGCTCTGTGCAATGGTCTTGCTCCAAATTGTGGATCGTAACCTTTCTCAGCTAAGTATTCTTTTGCCTTTTTCGAAAGCTTGAGTTTGTAACCCATTTTTTCTACTCTAGAGTAAAGATCCTTCAAAGCGATCTCGATAATCTTTCCAATTTCTTCTTTTCCTAGTGAATTAAAGATGACTACATCATCAATTCTGTTAAGGAATTCAGGAGAGAAAGTTCTCTTTAAGGCTTTTCCGATTACACCTTTAGCCAACTCTTCTTCAGAATCTTTTTTCGCAGTTGTTGAAAATCCAACACCTGTTCCAAAATCTTTCAATTGTCTAGCTCCAATATTTGAAGTCATGATAATCAAAGTATTCTTGAAATCAATCTTACGACCCAATCCATCCGTCAATTGGCCATCATCCAATACCTGCAGAAGGATGTTGTAAACATCTGGGTGAGCTTTTTCAATTTCATCTAAAAGAATGACACTGTAAGGCTTTCTTCTGACCTTTTCAGTCATTTGTCCACCTTCTTCATATCCAACATATCCTGGAGGTGCTCCTATCAATCTTGAAATAGAGAATTTCTCCATGTATTCAGACATATCGATTCTAATCAATGTGTCTTCACTATCGAATAAGTATCTAGAAAGTGCTTTAGCCAATTCTGTTTTCCCAACTCCAGTTGGTCCAAGGAAAATGAATGAGCCAATTGGTTTCTTAGGATCTTTCAATCCAACTCTATTTCTTTGAATAGCCTTGGTAATTTTAATAACCGCTTCATCCTGACCAACAACCTCTTTTTTAAGGTCATCTGTCATGTTAAGCAATTTATTACCTTCTGATTGAGCAACTCTTTTAACTGGAATTCCAGTCATCATAGCAACCACTTCAGCGATGTCCTCTTCATCAACAGGGAAGCGTTTTGTTTTTGCTTCCTCTTCCCAACGCTCCTTGGCTTCTTTGAGATCTTTTTGATAATGCTTTTCCTGATCTCTCAATCTTGCAGCATCTTCATATTGTTGAGAACGAACAACTCTGTTCTTTTCTTCCTTAACTTCTTCAATCTTTGCTTCTAAGTCAATAATCTCTTTAGGAACGTGAATGTTCTTCAAGTGAACTCTTGCTCCAACTTCATCCAAAACGTCAATCGCTTTGTCTGGAAGGAAACGATCAGTTATGTATCTGATGCTTAGATTGACACAGGCCAAAATAGCTTCTTCCGAATAGTCAACATTGTGATAGTCTTCGTATTTCTCCTTGATATTGGTCAAGATCTCTACGGTTTCTTCCTGTGAAGGAGGATCGACTATAACTTTTTGGAATCTTCTGTCCAAAGCTCCATCCTTTTCGATGTACTGTCTGTACTCGTCTAGTGTAGAAGCACCAATGCATTGCAATTCACCTCTTGCCAAAGCTGGCTTGAAGATATTTGAAGCATCTAAAGAACCAGTTGCACCACCAGCACCTACGATCGTATGAATTTCATCAATGAAAAGAATCACATCTCTGTTTTTCTCCAATTCATTCATGATTGCTTTCATTCTTTCTTCGAACTGGCCACGATATTTTGTTCCAGCAACCAAAGCTGCTAAATCAAGCATAACAATTCTTTTATCGAAAAGAACTCTTGATACCTTTCTATCATGGATTCTCATTGCCAAACCTTCAACGATGGCAGTTTTACCAACACCAGGCTCACCTATAAGAATAGGATTGTTCTTTTTACGACGACTCAAAATTTGAGAAACACGCTCAATTTCAACCTCTCTTCCCACAATTGGGTCAAGCTTATCTTCTTCAGCTAGTTTTGTTATGTCTCTACCGAAGTTATCCAAAACAGGTGTTCTTGATTTAGAACCAGTAGGTCTAGAGGAACCGTAGCCGGATCTTCCTCTTCCACCACCACCACCAGTCTCATCAAACTCGTCATCATTGTCCCTTGGATATTCTCCAGTTATTTCATGTTTGACATAATCTAGTTCTGATTTGAATAGCTCGTAGTCAACATCATAAGTCGCTAGCAATTGAGTGGCAATATTGTCTTTGTTTTTTAATATTGACAGCATTAAATGCTCTGTTCCTATAACATCACTTTTGAGTGTCTTGGCTTCCAAAACGGTAACCTTTAAAACTTGTTCGGCTTGTTTAGTCAGGGGAATACTATTTTCATCAAAATTTCTGTGAGCTACTTTATATCCAACCGCATCTTCAATTCTTGCTCTCAATTCGTCAAAATCGACGTTTAATGATTTCAGTACTTTGACTGCCAAACCTTCTCCCTCGCGCATGATTCCAAGCACAAGGTGTTCAATTCCAATGTAATCATGTCCCAAACGAAGGGCTTCCTTTCTGCTAAAGGTGATTACGTCCTTTACTTTTTGCGAAAATTTTGCATCCATATCTTAATTACTTACGAAAATTACACCAAAATAGGCAGCCATCAAATATTGTCATAAAATCTGAAAAAATGGCATGTTTTAAGCTATAAAAACTGCTAATCTGACAATTTTTTTTGAATCATTAAAGATTGATCTAACAACAGATCAATCAACATAAAGGTTTAGTGTATCAATTGAAGGAAAGATTACCCAAAGTATTTTCATTAGCTCAATACTAAATATAAGCTACTTTTGACAGACTTTCAACTACTAAATTCATTAATTCGCAAATTTATTTGTAAACTAATGTTAAACTAGTTTAAATTGCGAATAAATTAGACAATCAGCACATTTGACAAATTGAATTGTTATTTTTGCGCAAAAGAAAAGTACCACACTATGAAATATACGGTAGACAAAAAAGAAAGCTATACTGTTTTTACATTACAGGAGCCAAAATTGAATTCTTTGGTTTCTCCAGAATTGAAGACAGAGCTTATTTTAATGGGGAATGAGGGAGTTAGTAACATAATACTTGATTTGTCAAATGTTGAATTTGTTGACTCATCTGGACTTAGCGCTATTTTGGTCGGTCATAGAATCTGCAGCAACCACAACGGTATACTAGCTATTTGCCATCTTGCCGAGAATGTTGAGCGTTTAATTAAAATTTCTCAATTGGACAATGTTCTATATATTACCCCTACAGTTCAAGAAGCCAAGGATTACACAATGATGCATGAATTGGAACGTGAAATGTCAGAAAAAGGGGAAGCCAAGGAAGACACAGGAGCCGAGGAATAATAATTAATACATATAAGTTTGGTCTTTTCAGTTCAGGTACTTGGGGCAAGTGCTGCCCTTCCCGCCTTTGACAGGCATCCTACTGCACAGATTGTAAATCACAACGAGAAATTATATCTAATTGATTGCGGTGAAGGCACTCAAATGAGGTTGAATGATTTTAAAGTAAAAAAAAGTAAAATCAATTCAATTTTCATTAGCCACATGCATGGTGATCATTATTTCGGATTGGTAGGCTTGATCTCTTCCTATTGTTTGCTAGGAAGAGAAGCACCGCTGTCTATTTATGGCCCTGCTAAATTGAAACCAATTCTAGAAATTCAATTGGCTTGTTTTTCAATTGACCTTCCATTCAAATTAGACTTTATTGAAGTGCCAACGAATGTTGAAACCATCTTGTTCGAAGATGATCTGCTTGTAATAAAATCTTTTCCCGTTAATCATGGAATTCCTTGTACGGGCTTTTTGTTTACTGAAAAGCTAAGAGAAAGGAATATGATTAAGAGTAAAATCCAAGAATACTCCATCCATTTCACCGAAATCATTGAAATCAAAAAAGGAAAAGATTTTACCACAGATAAAGGAGAGCGCATCAAAAATCAGGATTTAACCATTGATCCTCCCAAACCAAGAACTTATGCTTTTTGTGCAGATACCAAATATGATGAATCATTGATTGAATTTACGCAATCAGCAGATCTGATCTATCATGAGGCTACTTTTTTGAAGGATGAAATTGAAAACGCTGCAAATAAATTTCACGCAACAACAGAACAAGCTGCCAATATTGCTTTAAAGTCGGGAGCTAAAAAATTGATCATTGGGCATTTTTCAGGAAAGTATCACGATCTCAGCCCATTTGAAGAAGAAGCTAGAGCCATTTTCAAGAATACAGAGTTGGCTATTGAAGGAAGGATTTTCGATGTTTGAGTAAAATAAATTGGGATATAATATATTGAATTAGGATACCCCCATTCCGCTATTCAATTGATAAAATTCAGGCAGCTTCTTATATTTGTTTTGATAGGCTTCTGAGATTTTCATTTTAATAGAATCGATTTTATCATTTTTTATAAGGTTAATCGTACAACCACCAAATCCTCCACCCATCATTCTGCTGCCAAGTACTCCAGGCTGCTTCCTTGAAATTTCTGTTAAGAAGTCTATTTCTTCGATGCTTATTTCATATTCGTTTTTCATTCCTTCCTGAGCGACATTTAGAATACGACCAGCTTCTTTTAAATCATTGTTTCCCAAAGCTTTTATGAAATTAAGTACTCTTTGATTTTCATTTAATACATACTGGCTTCGTTTAAAATCTATTGGATTTAAGCTTTCTTTTAATTCTAAAAGCTGTTCCATATCAATATCTCGCAAGCTGTTAATTTTATCAGCCTCCTTAGCATAATGCTCCTTGGCAATTTTCACTACGTTTTCACAAGATGCTCTTCTATCATTGTAGCCCGACTCGGCAGCCAATTCATGTTGAACCATCGAATTGATCAGTAAAAAGGAATGCTCCTCAATGTTCATTTCAAACAACTCTATATTCTGTGTTTGACAATCTAAAAAGAGTGCCTTGTTTTCTTGGCCAAACAAAACGGCAAATTGATCCATGATTCCGCAGTTCAGACCAATTCTGTGCTCTGCTGCTTGCGCCAACAATGCAATTTCTTTTCGTGAAATGTTTAATTCAAACAATTGTGAAATGCCATAAATCAACCCGCAACAAAGAGCAGCCGATGAAGACATACCTGCACCAACTGGAATATCACCACCAAAAACGACTTTAAAGCTTCCTAGTTGATGGCCTCCTTCCCTCATCAAGTCAATAATGGCATTGGCGTATTTTGCCCAAGTATCATTCTTGCTTGAATTGTGATTGATTAAATTGTAAGTCAATCTATCTTGAAAGTCTTTAGAATAAATTTCAATCCTATTTTGATCAGATTTTCCTAAAGCAAAATGAATGTACTTATCAATTGCGGCGGGTAAAACAAAGCCCATGTTATAATCGGTGTGTTCCCCAATTAAATTTATTCTTCCAGGAGCAGAGATTAGAAGTTCTGAGTCTGCTCCAAAAATATTGACAAAGCTATCTTTAATTTCCTCTTTCATTATTCTATTGTAAATCTATTTTTTTGAAAGTAAGAGCATATAATGAGTGAAAAAATATTCTTTCTTGAGTGTAAATTCTTTTTCTAATTGAAAGCCTTCCTCTAGTACTAGATTTTTGTACTCTTCCAAATTGTATTGATGAGGATGAAGAACATCGCCAGGGATTTTAGAAAAAATACTTTTGTAAAAATTATAATTGTGGGCATCAATACTCAATAACATTTTACCACCCGAATCTAAACTTGAAAACAAATTTTTCAAACAAATTTTTATATCCTTCACATGGTTGATGGCATTCATGCAAAAAATGTGTTGAAACAGCCCCTTCGATTTTAATTCTTCAAGAGGAATGCCTTGAAATTCAACATTTGGATAGTCCGCTTTATCAAAGGATGCTAAATCCGATTCATAACTACTCAACAAGGGATCAAGGGCAGTGGTTTTATTATTAGGAAATAGCATAAAGATGCCGGCTGGTCCGCAGCCGGCATCTAGTATTTTATCATCAATTTTTATTTCAAAATCGGCTTTGACCAAATCAAATACACCTTGCCAGTATTCTTTCTTCCAGGCTAGGTATTCCAATTTGTTTTTGCTTCCCAAATAGTTTTTCCACCAGCGCAGTTCTACCCATTGGGCAATGTCCCAGCGTAGCTTCTGAAGTATCAAGCCTCTGTCTTTTTAGCATCTGCCATGAACTTGGCCAAACCGATGTCTGTCAATGGGTGATTCAATAGGCCTTCCATAGATTTCAATGGACAAGTAACCACATCAGCTCCCAATTCAAATGACTGAACAATGTGTCTTGGATTGCGGATAGAAGCCGCTAAAATTTGTGTTTCGATTCCATGTAGAGAATAGATGTGCGACAGGCTTGCAATCAAATCCATTCCATCCCAATTGGTATCGTCGATTCTACCTATAAATGGAGAGACATAAGTTGCTCCAGCTTTTGCAGCTAAGATTCCCTGGCCAGCTGAAAAAACCAATGTGCAATTGGTTCTTATTTTATTATCAGAAAACCAACGAAGTGCTTTTACACCATCTTTGATCATTGGAACTTTGACCACAATGTTTTTAGCCAAACCAGCCAATTTTTTTCCTTCTTTAATAATGTCTTTGTATTCGGTTGAAAACACCTCTGCGCTAACATCTCCTTTGACTATTTTACAGATTTTTTTGTAATGAGCCAAAATAGCTTTATCACCTTTAACGCCTTCTTTGGCCATCAATGATGGATTGGTTGTTACACCGTCCAAAATACCAAGATCTTTGGCCTCTTTAATCTGGTCTAAATTTGCTGTATCTACGAAAAATTTCATGTTTCTTAATTTTTTACCAAAGGTAAGGTTTTTAGCGGTAAGCCTTAAACCGTAAGCTATAAGTTTTGGAGAGCAAAGCTGATAAATTCG
Organism: uncultured Chitinophagales bacterium; assembly: GCA_937927195.1. Lineage (GTDB taxonomy): Bacteria > Bacteroidota > Bacteroidia > Chitinophagales > UBA2359 > JAHDGP01. The sequence goes on along the minus strand of CALBCY010000210.1, from coordinate 39 downwards.
TTCGATTTAGTGAAATTTGCTTTTAATTTAACCGATAGA
>CALBCY010000209.1 GCA_937927195.1 uncultured Chitinophagales bacterium | reverse complement strand
GAACCGACTCTGCTTCATTTGATCTTTCAGAAGGCCTCCTTGAGAAACAACCGATTCCAAAGGAAACAAAGAACAAAGCATAACAAAAATCAAACCTTTTAATATTCTCATTGTCTAAAATTTTGTTTCATTCCATTTTGTATACTATAATGACGCATCAATGTCTTTATAGGTTGCCCCTTAGTTGTTAATTTTCATTGCCATTCTTATGCCATTCTTATAATGAAATTCATGGACAGATATTTCACCTAAGACTTTTCGGCTTTAAATACTGCTAAATCCCTAGTAATCTGCGTATTAAGTCTTTGCATATCCTAGAAACCAGCAAAACCGAATCCTGCCAAAAAGATGCCTGTTAAGGACCATAATTTTCATAAAATTGTTTTTATATTGCAAGATGCGGCCACAAACTCCCAATCCGAACAGAAGTCCCAGAACCATCAATCCGAAATTTCAGAATGAAACGGATAAGATTGTCATTGAACGAGTGACCAACAACCTGCCCTATTCTTGCATCCTAGATATTGCCTGCCCACCAGGAATAAGCTTTGTCTATTATGCCGCACTTGACAGCAAGGGCAAAAGACTCTTTTACAAATCGGAACGCCCAAGCGATTTACTGCCAGGCTTTTCTATAGAAGATTTGAAAACGGAAGAAGCAACTTTCACTTTTGTATGTTGGCCTGTTACCAATGGTGTTATCGGTAAAGAAACCAAGATTGGCCCATTAAAGATCAACAATACGCCTCAAATTGGTGGTCATGACTTAGAGGTAAATTTTGAAGGGGAGGATAAAATTCTATTTCAACAAATAAAACCACTGATAGAAAAACACTACGGCAAAGCAGCTTTGCCCGGTCCGATCAAAGTTGTTCCAAATTCATATGACATTTACATTCCAGCCAAAAACATCATCAAACTATCTAGCAACAAACGCAATTTAGTTCACGAGCTCATTCATGCTTCTAGAAAGCAATTGCTCTTTGCTTGCAAATGCGGAAAATACGATGAGACTACAGAAATGATTGAAGAGTTTTTCGCAGAAGGAATAGCCAATTTTATCAAAAACGAACAGAACCAATCACCCAACAATTATTTGAAGCCTGGCGCCGTTTTCGGATCAACAATGGCTTACAATTATGATTTCAGAATAAACGATGATGCACTAATAAGCCAAAACCTCCAAAGCTCACAGGGTGGGATGAGCCAATTGGAAAACAGTCGTTACGAATTGGCTTCGGCTGCTTACCATAAGGTTGGATTAGAATATTTCATCAATACTGGAAGATACTTTGGAAAGGACTTTAATGAAATTTATTACAGTAAAATACAAAATCAAAGAATCGATCCCAGCAAGGAGTTGTTTTATGAAATATGCAATCAACTTATTGATAAAATTGAAGGGAAAGCAAGTACTGAATGGCTGGACAAACAGAAAATTTTTAATTGTCAAATCGTTCAAGGTGAAAAGACATTCATGGATTTCCAAGATTACCCCATGCACGATGAATGGATTGGAATCTGTCAAATTTACCATTACGAAACTTTTGCGAATGGCTCTGATTGGGCGATGGGTAAAAAACTATACAACAAAAATGGCAAAGAAGTTTTTGTAGATGTAAAAGAACATTCAAGTGGAAACATTGTTTTCTCTAAAGCATTAAACATTTCAAACAGACCCAATGCTTTTGGCTATTTAAAATTGTATTTCTATCACAAAGAGCATTCTCCAGGTATCGCACATTTTTCAAATATTGAAACCAATTACAACAGTCCGTTTGAAGTAATTTTCGTTCCTTCTGGTTTGTATGAAATAACTATTTCAACAAGAAATACTCAAAAACAATATTTCAGGATAATGGGCAATACAATGTTTGAAGACCGAAATAAATTGCTATTTGCCTTTCCTGAAATGAAAGCACTTTCCAATATAGAACTGGAATTCCAAAACAAAAAAGGCGCTAATGTCCATTCGGGAAAAGCGATCTTTAATGCTGATAAAATATGCAAAATAGACGTTCCATTTATTTCAGAAAAAAACTGTGCACATGGAATTCTAAAAGTCAAAGTATTGGATCAAGGCAGAAAGCAGTTTCAAATTCAAAGAAACATCGGATATGGAGGAAGTCATGGTGGTCATCAGTTTTTGATTGAAGCGCCAACAAACCAAGAAGACCTCTTTGTCTAACTCCCTTCTATAAACTATAATACAAATATAAAAAGCAGGAACGATTTTTCGCTTGTGATGGTTGAAAGATATTTAAAGGAAGTATGCTCCTTTACAATATTTGTCATTTAATCCATTTAAAAATGAGAAGATTAAATCGAAAGACCAGCCCAAAAGTTGTAGGCGGCTTGACATTGCGAAAGAACAATCATAAACTGACAAGCAATTATTGGAACACCGTTCAGGAAGAAGTTGTCATCGATTCTGAAAAACCAGGAAGAGGTTACAAACACTTTTTGAAAAAAAGAGACATTCTAAAGTTTATAGAAACCCTTCCGAATTGGAATGAAATTTCTGTTGATTTAGATGCAATAGTTTTGATTGCCGGAGAATGGGGCTTAGACGGTTATTACAACAATGACGGAGTGATTTGCATTTGTGCTTGGGAAAAAGAAATGGACAGAACTTTTAGTCAAGGATACTTCAATGATCACAAAGAACTGTTTGAAAGGCTCGGAGTAAAAAGTAAAAAAATCAAGGGTGAATATTTCTGTGAATTTAACGAAGACCAAATAAAGGCTTTTCAATTGTTGCATATTTTGTTGCATGAAATTGGACATCATGTTGATAGAATAAATACCCGTTCGAAAAGGACTTGTTCCAGAGGCGAAAAGTTTGCAGAAGACTATGCTTTTGAGCATGAAGCCATTGTTTGGGAGCGATACCAAAATGAATTCAAGGTTGTTTTGGGCTAAAATTTCACGAAGATAAAAAATAAATAAAATGGAAAAAATACCGACTATATTTGATAGGAATTGGGAAGGAGATAGAAAAGTAAACGACAAGCTGATTCTGACAGATTTTGATTTCCAAAATGCCATCGCTACTGAAAAACTGGATGGAATGAATGTTAGAGTAACAGTGAGAAATCATAGCCTTGTGCGATTAGAAAAGAGAAGAAACCCAAGCAAATTGCAAAAGGCTCAAGGCATCAAAGATCCGTGGTATGTTGATGCCATGGCCTCTGACAAAGCAGATTCCTACTTATTTGAAGCCAGTCAAAACACAGACTTTTCTGAAGTGCCAGATGGAGAATGGAGTGCAGAGGCTTTGGGACCAAAGATCCAAGGCAACCCTTTAAACCTAGACAAACATACCTTGTTCATTTTCAGTTTAGAAACCTGGAAAAGAAAGGTAGTCTTCGAAAATGCTCCTACAAACTATGCTGCCCTGAAATCATGGTTGCCAGAACAAAAGAGCCAGTTTGGAAATGATTGTGGAATAGAAGGGATCGTATGGCATAATTTAACCGACGGCACAATGTGTAAAATTAAAGTAAAGGATTTCAATTACAAAAGCTAGAGAGCTAAAGCTAAAGAATATGAAACTTATAAACCCCACCATTGAGCTCAAAGTACAGTACATTGAAATGATGAAAGATTGGGAAAGGACCGGAGAAAATTTGGTTCCTTTCCCGATCAAATATGATTATGCTAGCTTTGAAGATTTGGTCGACAAACAAAGCAGATTCAACGAACAAACTGACCCAGGATTTGTTAGCCATTCCACCTATTGGCTTATTGACAATGATAAGAACATCTTGGGAGTTTCTAATTTAAGACATTACCTAAACACAGGCCTTTTGAACCATGGTGGACATATTGGTTATGGAATAAAGCCAAGCGAAAGAAGAAAGGGATATGCAACCAAAATTCTGGAGTTGAGCCTAATGGAAGCCAAAAAAATTGGCATTGAGAAAGCACTGATTACTTGTGATCATGACAATATTGCTTCTGAAAAAACAATCCTCAAGAATGGAGGACAGTTTTGGAAACTAAATGTTCAGAAGGATGGAACGAAGATCAAGTTATTTTGGATCCCAATTGGTTAACATAAATAAGTTTAAGTTGAAGCAGAAGTTGAAGTTGAAAATGATTGATGCTTGGTGGTTTTATTTAACCATTGAGTACTAGACAAAACTTAATTTTACCCATGATTTGTTTGTGCGACCGCTCTGCGGTCGATACTTATTAAATCTATAAAACTAGGTTAGTAAAAAATAAAGACAAAATAACCGACTCCAGCGGAGTCGCACAAAAAATGAATAGTACTTAGATTTAACTACTCATTCATTTCATCTATCAATTTATTCATCTATTCATTTACTAATGCTTTCAAGCTCTTTCAAATAAGCCACTTCCTGTTCGCGACTCAATCCATAATCGGGTTGTCTCCATTCTTTTTTGGTGTAAAAATCAATGGTTTCTTGAAGACTACTTTTTAAATCTGTAAAGGGAATGTCAAAGTCCTCTTTGATTTTTTGGTCGTCGAAAGCGAGAAAATTTGATCTGGTGAAATACGGAATATCCATCCAAGGGCGAATGGATTTTTCGTTAAGAAAAGCCTCATCAAAACTTGTGAGTTTTACAGTTTTACCCAAAAGTTCAGAAGCAGTTTCTATAATTTCTTTGATGCTTAACTTTTTAATGGTTGGAACATTGTAAATCTTTCGGTGATTTTCAATTGTAATCGCCTTTTCAATTACCTTCGCAAAATCTCTGACGTAGGTTGCGGAAACATAATTCTCCCCATTGTTCGGAACAAGAATTTCGTCGTGAAATTTTGCACGATACAAATAATAGTAAAGTCGATCGGTATAATCATGAGGGCCAAAGACAATGCTAGGTCTTAGAATAATAGAATCGATGGAATCTTTTTTTGCTATTTCACGCTCACACTCTGCTTTGCGAGGATTGTAGCTTGTCATGCTTGAATCTATTCTCTCCTCCGCTGAACACCCAACAATTGGATGATCCTCTGGAATGAACAAATCATCCTTATTTTCAAGTTTATCAAATTGATAATGACTGGCTGTCGAAACATAAATATAACGCCCTACCCTGCCTTCAACACGCTTGAGGATTCGCCCAACAGAATCTGGCATCAATCCGGAAACATCGACAATAACATCCCAATCCTTAGACGTTAATTTTCGAATATCATCGGTATTTCGATCACCGTAAATTCTATGAATCTCTTGAAAGATATCAGAGCCTGAAACCCCTCGATTAAAAATAGTTATCCGATTGTTAGGATTCTTCAGCAACAACCTCACAAGCGCCCTCCCAACAAAGCGAGTTCCACCCAATACCAGTATTTTTTTCATTTCAAATTAGTTTGGCTATAGATCCCGTATCTTCAATTGAAAAAATCAAACATTGATCAAACATTGAAGAAACAATTCAATTTACGAAAATATTTCTCCCCTCGCAAAATTTAATTTTTTACATATAATTAGTGAGCCATGGGCTTGCGGCTGCAAGCAATATTGAATGAGTAAAAGGAATGAGCAAATCAGTGCCCTAAAGAAAGGTTGGATCTAAAATATTTGGTTTTCAAATTTGATAATTAAGCAAGCCCTAATAGCCAAATTGTAATTTTCGTTGCCAAATAATTTTCCCTTTCTTTAAATCAATCGCATAAGTGATTGGAAAAATATCTTGTCCATAGCTTGGGCAAGATGCATAATCCTCATTAAAAACAGTAACATAAGCAACTTTGCCTTTAAAATTTATCAAAGGTTGATTGTCGAAGTAATGAAATAGGTTTCCATCCAAGGCTAGTTCCCACTTTTCACCCCGAATAAGCCATTTATTGTCAATCGTTTTTTTGTGAAATTCAATCTTTCTACCTCTTACAGTTATTTTTGTCTTTTCGTTCGAAAATTCAAATTGTTCGGTAGGTAAATCGCCTAGCCCTTTGTGTTTCTTTGTTAGGTAACTTTTCAACAATGAACTTTTGATAGAATCATTTTTAAGCGAAATTTCATTAGATAAGCCAATCGCACCTAAATTACAAAGTGTCCAATTACCGATTCCCATTTCATCAATAATAATTTCATAAGCGAATTTTCTATCACCTGCTAGAAAATAAGATACAATTGTATTTTCACTTTGAGAATAAGGAGAATAATAAACACAAGACTTTTCATTGGTGGATTTGTAATCATGTTGGCTAGGAATTCTGTAAGATGCACAACAAGACATATAATTATAATGCCATTCCTTCCAACTCAAAATTAAGAAAGTGTCTTTTTTGATTTTCCCTCTTGGAGAAATAAGGACATAGTTCAAGTCAAATTCTTTATTGTTGTTGTAAACATCCATTAAGCTGCCATTAAACTCAGTTCTCAACAACAGAATGTCACCATTTGATGTTATGGTTTGTAGGTCAATGAGTCTTCGATCCGGGCCACAAGGTTGTCCCAAAAGAGTTGTTAAATTTGCCAAGCAAATACTTAAAAAAATAAGGATGTTCCAACAATTCATTTATGTGTTTCTTAATGTTAAGTACTCAAGTAAAAGTTATCACATGATCAAAAATCATCTTTTCCCAATTTACTGCATCATAAAAAATCACTGTAGCTAGGCTAAGCTTCATTTTTATTCTTTGTAAATTAAAAAAATATTTCTATTGCTTTATCGAAAACTTATAGATAAGTACTTAAAGGCTTGGATCGACAACAAGACAAAGTCATCTCAAATCTTTCTAATCGCTTCTGCAGGAACCAAGCGAATGGCTTTGAGCGCTGGATAAATAGAAGCCAGAATAGCTGCAATTATGACCAATCCTACAACTTTGGGATAATAATCAGCATTCTGGTAGGGATAAATAATTGGCGTGACACCAACATTGTTAAAGCCCTCTGCATAAGCTGAAAAATCCATGCCATAAGTATTGAAATATAAAATGCTGAGCCAAGCGATGAGCATTCCAAATGGAGCAGCTGTCAACATTAGAAAAATGGTTTCAAGCATGATCATTATGAAAACCCTCGCCTTGTTCATTCCAACGGCCATCAACATTCCAAATTCGCGGACGCGTTCAAGAACGGTCATTAGCATGGTATTAATAATTCCGAAAGAGAGCGCCGCCAACAAAATGGCCAACAATAAATAATTCATTCTTCCAGCGATAATGGTGGCCGCTGCCAGCCCAGGAATCAGTTCTTTCCAATTTTGAACCAACAAGCCAGCTTGTTCCGCTTTTAACTCTGCTGTGAATGGATCCAATTGATCATCCTCTTTCAGCATGATCGCTATTTCATGTAAATCACCATCTTTGATACCGAGGAATGGATCGAGGTCGGAATTTCGAACGTAAACGGAAAATTCATCATTGCGGGCATCATTGGTTTTATAAATACCAACCACCCTGAAAGCGCTGCTTACAATCTCGTTGTCAATGTCCTGAAAATTCAAGACGACTTTGGATCGGACTTTTACATTGAGTTTTTTAGCCAAACTTTGTCCCAATAAAATTGGGTTCTTTTTCATCCCTTCAAAGTATTTTCCATCAATAACATTTTCTTGCATTTTCGAAACTGTATTCTCAGATTCTGGATCAATGCCCTTTATCATTACGCCTTTTCCGTTTGAAGCAGAGGAAACCATTCCCGTCACCATCGTCCTTCCAGTAACAGCCAAAACATTGTCTTTACTTTTGACAGTCTCTAGGATATCTTTGCCCCCCTCAATTTTCTTATTCAGTTCAAAGTTTTCAGTAAATCCATTTGCATGAATCTGCAAATGAGAGGTCTGCGAATAAATCACATTGTCCAACCTTTGCTTGTTCAAGCCGTTGGCAATGGAAGAGGCAAAAATACCCGCCCATATACCAATGGCAATGGCCCCCATAACAACCAGGCTACGGATTTTGTTTCTCCAAATATTTCTCCAAGCAATTTTTAAAATCATAATTTAAGTACGCTTCGCTGTTAGTACGGTCGCCTTTGGCATTCCTGTTGGTACGGTTGCCTTCGGCATTCCTGTTAGTACGATTTTATTGGCCTATAGGCCAATTTTATCTGTTGGGTTTATTATTCGTTTTTCAGTTTTACATTCTGCTCTTTATCATAAAATTCACAAACCAAAAACTTTGCGCCTTTCGTCTTAGCGTTAAATCCACAAACCACTTGCTTCGTGTTTTTGTGTCTTTGCGGCAGGCGTCCATGCGGCAGGCGCCCCTGTATTCATACCACAAACCATCTGTCAAAAACCACCCCGTTCAACTTATTTTCCAACTTCAACTTAATCTTACAAACCATCTGAATTCAACTTCAACTTATTTTTCAACTTCAACTTATTCTTCCCTAGGCCCTCAAAGCCTCCACTGCTTTCAAATTCCAAATTTTAAATATCGGATAAACATTTATTACAATGGCTATAATCAATACGTAAATGGCTTGCGTGTAAAAGACTTCTGGGGCCAATGAAAAATGCAATACTGGTTCAAAATCATATTTGGCTGAGAAATCTGCCATGTCTGCCCCCAACTGAATTGGATGGTAATAGAAATACAAAAGCAGAGGAATGCCCACGATGATTCCAACGACAACTCCCAAAAAGGAGACAAAGATCGACTCGACAACCATTATCAGAATCAATTTCCATCTTTTTAATCCGATTGAAATCAAAACACCAAATTCATAAATCCTTTCATTGGTCATCATTAAAATTGTTCCGAACATTCCAAAACCGATGATTAAGTATAAAATGAATAAAATGATCATTCCACCCACATTGTCTGCTTGAATTAGTTGGATCAATTCGGGAACCATTGTTTTCCAATCCATCACTTCATACTTTTCCCCCAAACTGTTCTGCAATGTCTGAACGACTCCCTCTATTTCACGATCATTGTTCGAAACCAGAATAAGGGAAGTCAATCGATCTTCTGCCGCATATAAATTTTGAGCCGATGGAATGGAAAGAAACACCATGTTATTGTTCATGTCTGGTGAGCCTAATTTCACAATGCCACCTATTTTATACTTACCAGCAGCGGTCGTTCCCTGATAACCCTGTCCCAAAAGAACCAATGTATCTCCAATTGAAATTTTAAGGTATTCAGCCAGTCCCTTTGCCAACAGGATATCAGTGGCCCCATCTTTAAAGTAGTCCCCTTCCTGCAGCTTGTCTTCTAAATTCATTATTTGCCGCTCCGCTTCCGGGTCCAAACCAATGACCATTACCCCTTTTGTCAAATCACCAGCGGAGGCCAATGCAAAACTTTCGAAGCGAGGAACCAATTCCTTGATATTAGGATCTGCCAAGATTTTGGCTCTCAGTTCCGGACTGTCTTCTAAGGAATTGTCAAGGGATTTTTCAACCCAATAGCCATCTTCATGAACCTGTGCATAGCCAGTGTAATAACCAACCATGTTTTCAATCATATTGTCGTAAACTCCTAATTGAAGCGAACGCATTAGAAGGGCAAAGATGACAGCAAAAAACACAGAAGCCGCTGTAATCAGCGTTCTGCGTTTGTTTCTAAAAAGGTTTCGAAAGGCTAGTTTGCCAAGCATCGTTTCTTTATTTTAGGCTATTGGCCGTTAGCCTTTGGCTTTTATTTTCGATAAAATGTCTTTATACTTTGTACATACTACTATGTACCAATCTTCACCTCATTCTCTTTAGCTGTTGCTGACTAAACATGGACTCATCTATTTCAGCATCAAAATCTATGGATAAGTATTCAATAATGGTTTGGTTTCCTTCGTCGTCAACAGGTGTAACGGTCATTTTTGTTGGAATGATCCGCCCATCCATTTCACGAATATCAGAAGCCTCCAAGACATTGATTAAATAATCGTCTTCGTCATAAAATTCAGATTTCAATTGAATAAATTCTTTTTTAGATATCCAGCTTATTATTTTACCCCAAACAACGGGCGCATCTTCTCTTGGAATCAATTCTATTTTATAAGCCATCCTTCCGTCAATTTCTTCTTCTCCAATCAGGTTTTGTTCATAGTCGTCAATGATGGAGGAACTGCGGACCAAATCGTCATTGGTGAAATCTGAGCCCATCCAAGACTGCATCATCATGGAAGGAGGCAATTTGACCACCTTTTCTATTGAAGGCACCCAATTCCATATTTCCTTTTCTACTTTTAGAAAAGCGGTTCCTTTGTCTCGAGCAGGTGCTTGAACCAATATCAAGGCTTTTTCCTCTCCTACTGACCAGCTTTTCATTTCCATTTCACGGGTCCATTTTGGACGAATGATCGTCATTTTTATTTCTGCAATGTTGTTTCTTGCCAGGAAGTTCTGCTCAGACTGCTCGATTATTTCCGTGGCAGTTTGAGCCTGATTAGAAAGTGAAATAAAACTGAAAAAAAATATTAAAATTATTAATTGTCTCACTGTTTGTGTTTTTAGTACACGGCGATCACTTTTTGCTCCCCGTGTGCTGTTTTTAGCGCAATAAATTGCCTTTTGCGGTCCTGTTCATGCCTTTGGCGCTTATATTTCAGAACCATACAAAAATAAAACAAATAAATTGGGGAGATGGTTTAATCAGATGGAAGAATTTGATCCAACTTCAATTTTCCAAAGCGATAAAAATTATTTTTAATCAAACACCAATTAACAGTAGTTTTTATTGCAATTGGAAGGACTTCTTTTACATTAAAATTTGTACGAGGCCATCTTCATGAAATGGAAGGAGGTTGACTAAACCAAGATCTATAAAGGCTTTTGGTGGGATGCCAATGTCAGCCACAAAAACTTGTGAGGTCAATTCTGGATTGTTCAATACTTTTTTAGGGGCACCGAGGGCGCAAACAACATCTGCAAATACAAAGGGATGATCGGATTCAACTTCAGTCAAGCCAGTTGGAATATCGAAGCTCATTTTTTTACAGAGGTATTGGTTGATATCCAAGATTCTGTTTATAAACTCATCAGCAAGTGGAATTTTTTGAGTAAAGCCAAAGTAACAATCGATGAAAAGATCAGGATTTTTTACTCTTCCAAGATCGGCCCCAAAAGCCATCGCTCTGTTCGCTTGCATCAAAGTACCATCGCTTAAATTTATATCCGGGATGTCAAGAAAAATTTTATATCCCCAAGCAGCCAATCTCCTGGCTGCAACCAATCCACCAGAACCATTGTCACTTGGGCCGATTCCCATTTCAATAACACCACCTCTTGGTATATTGGCCGCAGCCAATCTAGCCAATTGATAGCCTGCACTTTCTAGCATCAAAAGCTTTGGAACATGGTATTTTCTTATGGCATATTGATCCAATCGCATCATTTCCTTAATGGAAAGAGCCGTATTATAGTCAAAGTCTATAGTAGGAAGAGCGATTGGAGCCGTCACGACGTATTTTTGTTATTATGGTAAAATATTATTTCACCAGCAAAATAATTTAAGTATGGAAAACGTGAGCTCTTTAGAATGATAAATATAGTACGATTCAACTAAATATACTAATCTTGTAGTTGTCCTAGACCAATAAAATGCCCAATGGCCTAAGGGTCAATAAATTAGCAACAACAACAAGCTTCTTATTTAGGAAACTCCTCCACCCATTCTTTTTTCGTACAAATCTTTACTTTCAGCAATGGTTTTGTTCAATTCATCCATAATTGCAGGTATTCTTTGCTGAATGCTTTCCAAACCACCAGTAATTTCTTTTATCTGTCCCAATGAAATAGCAACTTCCAATCCTTTAACAATGTCGATTGCTTCAGCATGCAAGGCACCTAGTTTGCCTATTGCTTTTTCTGTTTTACTCAAAGTAACTGCATACTCCCCTTTCGATTTGGCGAGCGCTTGAGTCAATTCATTTTTCATTGTGACATCATTCAATCCCTCTGTTTGACGCTCCATGGCCGCAAACAAATTGTCTGCATCGCCTTTCAGTTTATTGTAATCGCTGTTAAGGCTTTTGATGTTATTGTCCACCTTGTTCCACATTGCGTAAACCCTCTTGAACTCCTTGTCCGTATTTTCAGCATTGGCCAAAGCTTCTTGAATGGTTCCCAAGTTTTTTATTCCATCCTCTACTTTTGCATTGGTTTTATCCTTTTGGCTTTCAAAACTAGCAATCTGTGCCTTGAATTTCTTTTTGAACTTTGGCAAATCTTCTGGCCCTTTGTAACAGGAAACAAGCAGAACCATTATACATAGAAGCGTGGATATAGAAACTAACTTATTGGTTTTCATATTTGAATGTTATTATTTTGGGTAAAATTACAACATTTTCACCGAGTTGGTGAAAATCGGTTTTAGAATTTAAATTTGAGCTATAGATTAACATTTGTATCCGCAACTATTTTAGTCCTAAGTAAATAGTACAAAGCATCAAGACCATTGGATTTTTGATCCCTAAATTATAGATACCTCCCCTAAACGTAGCTTCGTGGCTACAATTGCATATTTCCTGTTTGATGCCTACAAATCTGTACTATCTGTACTATCTGCACTATCTGTAGCCTGAAGGCAAGCTTTGGTACAGATTTCAAAAAAATATTGATTCAATTTCATCCATAGAAAACTCATTTATAAAAACAAAAATTCCCATAAAAATAACCAAAAATCAATATAAACCTTTATTAGAAACCATATTAATGACCCTTTTTAAACTTGTCATGCTTCTATTTTGATGATAGATTTGGATTATTAATTTAACGGCATGGTATTTAAAAGTATCAGTCATAAAAACACCACATATGAAAAAGTTAATATTGTTA
>CALBCY010000208.1 GCA_937927195.1 uncultured Chitinophagales bacterium | reverse complement strand
GCGACTTGCGCAGGAGCAATTTCCCAATCCAGATTCCAGAGTCCATCATCAAAATAATTTTGTGGAATTTCTGTTTTGAAAATTTCTGTGGCTCTAATGTAGGCTTGCTCGTTTTGTAAACCATTTGGCATAAAATGGTCTGAAATGGATTGAGTCACAAATAATGGATCAATGGAATTGTTGCTTACCAACTTTGCAAAGTCAACCAATATCTGTGGTGCGTATTCAAATGTCAATCCGAGGATTGCATCTGCAACTGCCCATCTGTAGGTTAGAAAATTGGTATCTATCCAGCTTCGATTTCCTGGCCAACCAGCAACATCAACTGGATTAAAAATTTCCTGTCCGAGAAAAGCACTTGCATTTCTTATGAACTCATAAGATTCTTCCTCAACCGGGAAACTGCCCGAATTGGCAAAGTTGAGGATATAATCCATTGGGCTTTTAATCTTGCATCCCACAATCGCATCGTCAAAAAAATGTTCGCTTACAAACAGCTGTTTAAACACAGGAAGCATTTCAAAATTGTTTTGTTCCATTGTAAAAGCCAACTCATTAATGATGGCTTCATCCAATTGATCACTCACAAAATGTCTGTAGATTTTGGTACAAATATGCTGACAAATTTCTGCTGTTCTTTGCTCAAATAAGATATCAACTACTTCATCGTATCCCCAATTTCCAGTTTGACCAAAAATGGTTTTATTCTCATTGTCATGTAAAAAGTTAAAGAACACGGTTTCCTGGCAATCGAGTGATGTAACCCCAGTTAAGGCACGAGCGGTTTCCGTTATGTCCATTTGGGTATATCCATTGCCTTGCCCCAATGTGAACAATTCGTAAAGTTCTCTCGCGTAGTTTTCATTGGGCTCTTCGCTTGTATTTGTCGCACCATTTAGAAAATACAACATGGCTGGAGTGCGGCCAATTTCATAGACAAAATCCTTGAAATTTCCGAAGCAATAATCTTGCAGAAGTTTATGATATTTGTACATTGAGGGAGTACAGAAGTAATCATTGTAGATGGTTACAAAATGATTGTGCCAGAACAAGGCGATCTTTTCCCTCAATCCGACCTGATGCATTTCCTTCACCCATTGGAGTGACCAATCATTGGCCTGTATAAAAATTAAATCATCCTCTTGGCCTTCATAATCATCTAGAACCCAATTTGCCCAAATGGGAGCAGGCGAAGAAGGCATTGCATGTGCTTCATCCAAAAGATCGATAATCAAGTTTACCGGATCGTTATCCAGAGCACTTTCAATTTCAGGATAGCTAAAGCCGAAAGCAATTCTCCTACCCAAATGCATAACTCTCCTTTTGTCCCAAGGCTTCGCATTGGAAGGTATATAAGGTTCAATTCCACCGGTAACACAAGTAAATGGCATCATATTTTAAAGTATATAGTAACAAGTTTGAGAGCCAGATTTTAGACCTTAGGCCTTAGATTCTTTATACCACATTTGAGTACATAGACATTTTTAATTAGTTATGCCCCTTAAATTAAGCATTTTTTTAAGCATTTTTTCTTGGTTTCATAAAAGCTCACCAGGACCTTTGGTGATAACAACAAAGGAAAGCCATGATTTGTCTAGTACTCAAATACCACACAAGACATTCTAAATGTATTGTTTACACAATTCATTTGAGTCAGAGTTACGATTCGATAATGTGTATGAATAAAATCAATTTCAAATTAGTCCAAGCAATTTTATAAAATCTGCCTAAATGTTTGATCCATTAATATATGTGTTTAAACGGAAAAATTCAATCCAGCGTCTATGATTTAACGCTCTGGGTGAAATATTTTACCAAATAAATAACAAAAATTGCGAAGCAGTCCTCTTAAATTCTATTTAAGATGGACCACTTCGCAATTTGATTAATCATTTATTCTTTTGCTAAAACTTACTCTTTAACAAATTTCACGCTCGTCTTTTTCCCTCTTTCAGTTATAATCTCTAACCAATAGATGCCGACAGGATAAGAATATACGTCTAAAGTATAATTGTTAAATCCAACATACATAAAATCCTCATTTTGGAAAATCACCTGACCATTTTGGCCAACAACTCTCAATTCAAAACTGGTTTCCTCCATTGAACTAAGCTGATAAGTTAGTGTGTTGTTTACTGGATTCGGCATCAATTTCACAATATCAAAATAAGAGATATTACGTTCAAGCACGACAATATCTGACTGCTCTACTTTCCCATCAATATCAACCATGTCCAATCGATAATAATTGATTGAAGCTGTAAAATCGAGATCAAGGTAATCGTAATCAAGTCTGGTATTGCTGTTGCCATTGCCTTCCACTTTAGCTATTTCAGTGAAATTTATTCCATTTTCTGATCTTAGTAAAATGAAATGATCATGATCTTTTTCAGAAGCCGTATGCCAGAATAAGTGGTTTCCATTGCCTTCAACCTGTCCGGTAAATTCCATTAGTTCTACAGCTGTTACATTGCAATCTACCAGCGTTTCGTCCAAGACCAAACTACATTCAGGATTGTCAGCATCAATTACTGTAAAGGAATATCCTTCACCAAAATCTATTGGACTTGACATAAAAGGTTCGGAAATATTGTTCCAGTTTTCACCTGTAAGATTGTTAACAATATTGAATCCATTTACATTATCATTTGGAGCATCAAAAACAATGAGCACTCTGTAATCAGGACTCACATTGGAACAAATAGCTGAAGCTTCGGCAAAATTTTGTGCACAAGGATTCGAACTTGAAACGACGTTTATTCCAGCTCTGCTTTCATCATCTTCCCAATCTTCAGGATCCGAATTGGCAGTTCCATTGTTGGTTTCAGAATCCACATCCTGTTGGTCTGCTCCAATAATTTGAGCGAAGTTTATAATGGTTCCTGATTCCATTTGAATCATGGCTACAATCTCTAAACTTTCTGAAGTTTCGGAAGCAACCGTTCCAACATTCCAAACGCCCGTACTTGGATCATAAGTTCCGCTTACTGATTCAGCAGAAACAAATAACAAACCATCCGGTAACTGATCTAAAACTGAAACGCCTGTTGCATCAATATTGCCAGCATTTTCGATGGTAATGTTATAAACGACCAATCCTCCACTCTCAATTTGTGCTTGGTCTACCGTTTTCTCCAGTTCCAAATCAACAAACTCCTCTATTGGCACATCTACTAATTCCACCTCAATCGTAGCTGCATCCTGATCGTCCTCCTCCATCACATCATTGTCAGGCTGAGAATCAATATCTTCCTGATCACAAGCTGTAATCTCAGCCACATTTGTAATCGTTCCTTCAAACATTTCATCCACCTCAAAAGTCAATTCCAATAAGCCACCATCGTTTTCTTCAAGGTTGCTCAAATACCAAGTTTGGCTGCTAGGAACAAATATTCCGTTGGTTTCAAAAGAAGACTGGAAAGTCAATCCTTGCGGGAAGTAATCCATTACTTCTACCCCACTTGCGGTTCCTGGTCCATTGTTAATTACAACAATGCTATAAGTAATCAAATCACCTGCTTCAGCAATTGCCACATCAACATTCTTGTACAGTTGTAAATCAACTGCTTCATTGTTCGATGTATTGTCTAAGACTTCAATCGCTTCAGAATCTTCTCCGTTGTCAGTTCCATCTATTGGACCAGCGTTGTTTGGATCTTCATCATTGTCAAATTGAACGATTGCTGCGGTATTGTTAATGGTCCCCGGATCAGTAGAATCATTGACAAGCATGCTAATCTCAACATTGACTAAAGAACCATTTGGTATCGGAGCCAAGAATTCATAAACTGCAATTCCATTTTCTAAAGACCAATCATTGTCTTGCAATGTCATTCCTTGAGGAACAAAATCATTTAAGACAACATTGTAAGCAACTTCTTCACCCATATTTACAACGGTTATGTTGTAGTTAACAATATCTCCTGGGTTAACTTGCGCATCTTGACCTGCTGCCAATTCCTTGCTTAGGCTCAAATCAAAATCGCAAGAACCTTGCTGAATATTAAATTCTTCAGAAGTAAAAGAGCAACCATTTTGATCTACGACAACTGCATAACAAACTCCTGCTTGTGTCACCAACAACTCGGAACCACTTGATACCGGCTCGTCTGCTCCATCCTCATACCAATCGATGCTGTCGAAGTTCCCTATTACCTGTAGCAGAACACCTTCACTGTTGCAATCGATGAAACTATTGGACATTTCTATTTGTATTTCCTGCGGTTCAAAAACCTCGATAAGGAATGGTTGGGCCATTGAGTTACAACCCATGTTATTGCCAGTTTCAACGGTGTATTGACCACTTTCCGAAACCACCAACATTTCACTGTTTGAGTTTTCGATTGCTTCTCCATTTAAGAACCATTGATAGTTTTCATAGGCATCATCCACTTGCAATTCAATGCTACTTCCCTGACATATCACAGTAGGATCGGTGGAAACAATTAAGGGTTCTACCATGTCCATCATTTCAACAAAAATCTCTTCGGAAGCGATGGAACAATTATTCGCATCTGTTACAAAGACACTAACATAATAATTCCCAGAATCATCTACCCATAGCTGAGCTGAATTTTCACCAACCAATAAGGCTTCATCTTTGAACCATTGGTATTCTGAGAAATCACCTTCTATAGTAAGCAATACAGAATCGCCTTCACAAATATCAGATACATTGTTTATCACTGGTGCTTCCAATTCTATTAAGTCGATTTGCACAACCGATGAAACTTCAGAACACGTCAATGCATCAACACCTTGAACCAAATAAGCACCAGGCTGATAGGCTGAAAGTGAATTTCCTGTCTCGCTCATCAAAATTCCATTAAAGTACCAGGCATAGCTTTCAAATCCTTCACTTGCATTTAAGGCGATCGATTCGCCTTCGCAAATTACTGGATCACCTTCAAATGTGATACTGGCAGGATTTGTTGACAACACTTCAATTTCTACAATTTCAGAAACATCACTGCAACCATTGAATCCTTGGACTTCTACAAAGTAGGCTCCAGATTGTTGAACCTGATAAGATGCACCTGCAGAAAGTGCTGCCCCTGGAATATTTGCATCGTACCAAACAATGCTTTGATATGCGCCAACTACAAACAAGTTGACATAATCTCCTTCACATATGCTGGTCGCTCCAGCGAAGCTAATTTCAACATCTTCACTAAAGCTTGTGCTTTCCGTTACAACTATTGGTTCTGAAACGGCCTCGCAGCCAAATTCATTGCTGACTGAAATAGAATACGTTCCAGGAGCATCGGCATAATAGCTCAAACTGTTTGCCCCTTCGATCATTCCATTTTCATTGTACCATTGGTAAGTCTCAAATGGACCGCCCAAAACGAACATAAACAATTCCTGACCGATGCAAATTTCAGTTGCACCTTGTGCGATGATGCTAACATTTGGCAATTCGCCAATTGACACTTCAAAACCAGAAGACATTATTTCACAGCCGTCATTATAACTGGCCATTACACTATAGAATCCACTTTGATTCACTGTAATCTCCGGACCACTTTGATTGATTGCTGTTCCATACAAATACCATTGATAAGTTGCGCCTGTCGTTACTGGTGAGACATTCAGTTCAACTGAAACGTCGCAGTCGCTAAGACTAGAAGCGTTTGATAAAATTGTCAATTCTGGAGCAGAGCCAATTTGAATATCAAATGTTTCAGATGTACCTGAACAAGATCCATTGCCTCCCACTTGAACGTAGAAACTGCCGCTATTTGATGGCATGAAACAATTTGAAGTACTAAGAACGGCATCCACATCAGCAGCATTAAACCACTGGTATGATGCAAATGAACCGGAGACACAAACCGTTCCTGCTTCACCTTCACAAACATTTCCATCACCGCTCCAAATTAAATTTGGTTGAGTTCCAGATCCAAACTCAATTACTATCTCCTCTGAAGAAACAGAACAGCCATTGACATCAATACCCTCTACAGAATAGATCCCGTCGTTTCCAACAATCAATTCATTGCTGTTAGTGCTGGTCAATAGGACATAATTGAAATACCAATTGTAGCTTTCCATTCCCGCATCCGCAATCAAAGTGGCTTCTTCCCCTTCACAAAGCGTATTGCTTCCTAGCAAAGACAAATCGAAACCGCTTGAGGCTGCAAATATTTCAACAGAAGCCGAAGCTCCTGTAGTACAATTCCCTTCAACATTTGAGCCACCATTAAGCATAACAGAATAGGTTCCGCTTTCCGTTGCTTCGAAAACATTGTAAGCACCGGTTTGTACCAAAACATTGTTTTCGTTGTACCAATTGTATAGACCCAAATCTTCCGGTAAAGCCGTCATTTGAATGGCCGAACCCGAACAAGCAACATCTGATGATGTTTGAATACTTAGTAGCTGATCGAATGCAACAAAAACGTTCACAAGATCTGTACTTTCACATATTCCGTTGCTCACTGTCACTTCATAAATCGTCGATTGGTTTGGACTAACTTCTGGGTTGTTACAAATACAACTTGGCGTTGCATTGAAATCACCAGAAATAATGACAATCGATTCAATTTCTTCATCCGTATTGATACCCAACAAGGCCGTTTCACCTTGGCAAAGGAATTGATCAACACCTGCATCTACAAGCGGGTCTTCTATTTTTGTGAAATTGAATGCGGCTGAAACAGCAACACATCCATATTCATCAGTCATTTGCAATACATAAACTCCTGAATTAGTTGCCGTAAATGAAGGGCTGGTACTTTGTTGTACCAAGCTTCCATTCATAAACCAAGCGTATGATTCCCCATTTAGATTATCAGCCATGAGCTGCATTTGCAAATCGCTTTCACATATTTCATTAGTCGAGGACACAATTGAAACTGAATTTCCGGCTGCAAACACTACCTCAAACATTGCAGATGTCCCTTCACAACTAACCCCGTCAGATACGTAGACGTAATAATTTCCTGCCTCACAAGCAGAGAAAGCGTTTCCTGCTCCTACTAAAACATCGTTGCCATTGGTTCCAGACTTGTACCAGCTAATGCTTTGGTAAATTCCATCGACAAAAAGGTTGCGACAAGCACCTTCACATATTGGTTCTTGACCCAAAGAAATGATTTGTGGCAATGGAGTGCTGGACATGTTCACCTCAACAGCCTCACTGTTTTGCGAACAAGCATTGGACTGACCAACAACATAATATGTTCCAGTCTGATCGGCAATGTAAACATTCGATGAACCAGATTGAACAACGGATCCATCAATTGAATTGATAAAATCATAATTATCAAGTCCGGCAGGATTGACCGTAAGCGTAATCTCTGATCCTTCACAGAATGTTCCTCCACCTTCAATTTCAACATCCAAAACAGGAAGTGGATTAACAGTCAAATTAAAGCCAGCTGAAAGGCTTTGACAAGCATTTTCATTTGTTGCTAATACGGTATATTCACCAGATGCGTTTGCAATCAGCGTCTCTCCATTTTGGTTTCCAATTAAATTTCCATTTAAGAACCATTGAAGGTTTGTATAACCCGAACCAAAAATATTTAGATTACTCGTCTCGCCTTCACAAATCACACTTTCGTCAAAAAGAATTTCAGAAAGAACAGGAGCAGCAACTACTTCAAAGCTAAAGTCTCTGGTAATCTCACAGCCTCCCGGACCACTTATGGTTACAGACAATTCATAAATTCCCTCATTGTCTAATTCTACATTATGTGGGCCGTCTGAATTATAAACCAAATCGTTTGACAAAGCTTCAGATGAAATGGTCCAGATCATGGATTCACCAGCTTCCAAAGGACTTGCCTCGAAGATGGATGTTTCACCAACACAGACACTTACAGGAACAGTGATTATATCACTTTCCAAAGGTTCATAAATATTCAAATCAAAGCCAGTAGAAATCCCTGTACAAGCATCACTAGAAGTGGCAAGCACTGTGTAAACTCCAGGCTCATAGGCCACAAACAAATTCGAAGAGCCTGATAGAACTACACTGCTTCCATTTTTCATCCAAGTATAATTATCATACCCTAAGGTTGAAACAAGCGTGTAAGGAAAATCATCTTGACAGATGCTTGCTTCGTCCCCATTGATGGAAACATTAACAGCTTCTGATATTTCAACCAATTGTTCATTGGAGAAGCCTTCACATTCATTTCCGTCACTCAAATAAACCTGATACAAACCTGATTCATCTGCCTGTAAAATAGTAGAATTCGCTCCTGGTATAATTTGATAACCGTTTCCTGAATCGTGGTACCATTGAATGCTGTTGTAGTTTCCGCTAATCGCCATTTCAACTACATCGCCTGAACAGACTGTCGATGGACTGAGTAAAATAATTTCAGGCATAGGCAAAGCCGTTGTTGTTAATTCAATCGTTTCACTTTGAGTGGCACAAGCCGTTGCTGCAATATTTGCAATTACATAATAGTTGCCATTGTCAGTAACGGTCAAGATGTTATTGTTGCCAGATTGTAACAAACCACTTTGAACAGAATACCATTCGTATAAATCGTAACCTGCAGTTGCGAATAACTCCAATTCTCCTCCTTCACAGAAACTTCCATTTCCTGAAACAGTCAATTC
Organism: uncultured Chitinophagales bacterium; assembly: GCA_937927195.1. Lineage (GTDB taxonomy): Bacteria > Bacteroidota > Bacteroidia > Chitinophagales > UBA2359 > JAHDGP01. The sequence continues at coordinate 6,739 of CALBCY010000208.1, read as the reverse complement.
TATTTCTGGTGATGGATTAATGACCACACTTAATCCTCCACTAATATTAGAGCATCCAAATTCATTGGTCGCCTCCACTGCGTAATTACCAGAAATGCTTGCATCAAAAACTTCATTGATTCCAGTTTGTAATGGAATTCCATTCAAATAGAAAGTATAATTATTGAACCCAGAGCTTGCTGTCAATTGGATGCTTTCTGGACTGCAAACAGTTGTCACATCAGCATTGATAGCAATGTTTGGTAAATCATGAATCGTAATACTTTCAACTGGGCTTGTATTAATGCAATCGCTTTGAACATCAACCACTGCATAATAATTACCTGACTCTTGTGGGCTGAAACAACGACTGGTTTCTCCATTTATCATTGCATCATTTAATGGATCAGGATTATTTGAATCATTGGCTTCGTACCACTGATAGCTTGACCAATTTTCTGTCAAACAAATTTCCAGTTCTTCTCCACTACAAATTTCATTGTCATTGTTAAGAGAAACTCCTGGGCTTTCTGTTTGCGTGAAATTGATTTCAACGAAATCAGCCATTGTCAAACAGCCATTGTTATTGGTTGCTGAAACAGCATACAAGCCATCTTGACTAACCGATAGAACAACTCCTGTTTCACCATTAATGGCGAGTCCATCTCTGAACCATTGATAGGTAAATCCGTTTTCAACATTTACTGTCAGTTCAATACTTCCACCCAAACAAACTGGTTCAGGATCTGCTGGACTGATTACAGGGTTGGCGTAATTTTCAATGCTAACAGTTGTTACTGGCGTTTGAGCGATACAATCTTCTTCATTGCTAACGATTGCAAAATAAGCCCCAGCATCTTCCACCACAATACATCTTTCATTTGAGAAAGCATTGCTTGGATCAGCATTTTCAAACCATTGGTAATTGCTCCAAATTGCTGTTACGCAAATTTGAACAGAATCGCCTTGACAAAGATTGGTATCATTGTTTATCTCAACACCTGCAATTGGATTGTGATCTATGTTCACAACTAATTCATTGCTTTCTGTAGCACATCCATTTTCATCATAAGCAATGACACTGTAAATACCAGGCAAGCCAGTTGTTAGAACATTGTTTGCTGAAATTTCATACAATACAAAATTGTAGTACCATTCATAACTGCTCAATCCTGCGGTCGCTGCAAGGCTTACACTGTCTCCTTCACAAGCTGTATTTGATCCTGTAAAATTCATTTCAACTGTAGGAGAAGGATTCACTGTAAATTCAAATGAAGGATTGGACAAACAACCATTGAAATCGGTAACAATTACATAATAAGTCCCTGCTTCGCAGCTAACAAATGTATTGGAAGGACCTGTTTGAACCTGAACATCATTTTCATTATACCAAGAATAATTGCTACCAGCAAATCCACAAATCAAAGCAGGACAAGCATCCTCGCAATTTAAGTCTTGGGTAAAAATACCCGGAGTTGCTAGTGAATTGACCACAACAACTATTTCGTCGGTTGTTTCACATCCACCTTCGCCAGTAACCTCGACCAAATAAGTCGTTGTAATATGCGGAGAAACTACAGGATTATTGCAATCAGTGCATGAAATCTGATCATTAACATCGCCCAATATTGGACTAATATTCGTAACGCTCGCATTTGAGTTGATGTCAAAAATTACACTTTCACCAAAACAAATTTCCTGATCTTGACCTGCATCAACAAAAGGCATTTCATGAATAATTACATTCAATCCATTGCTTTGTGAAATGCAACCTTTCGATGAAATAATTTCTACATAATAAGAACCACTCATATAGGCTTCAAATATGTTAGAACTAGAAGACTGAACCAAGAGCGAACCATTCAAATACCAATTGTAAGTTGCTCCAACAATCAAATTGGCTTCTAGAATCACAGGCGCATCTGCCTCACAAATCTCTAATGGGTTGCCTGAAATTTCAGCCAATATTTCATCGTCTATTTCTATAATAGCAGCAGCAGAATATCCTTCACAATCCTGCCCCGCTGCTTCATCAATTACGTGGACAAAATAAGATCCACTTTGACAAACTTCTAAACTGTTTCCAGCACCAACTTCTGTTGCATTGGCCAAATCGTTCGGATCGCCTTCGTACCAAATAACACTTTGGTAGATTCCTATTGTATAAATTTCAACACAATCTTCAAAACACAAGCTTTCTGCCGGAACATTCTGTATTAGCGGTAAAGGCAATGGATCGACAATTACGGTTACAATTTCAGAAAGACCTATACAACCAAACTGATCGGTTACGGTCACCTGATAATTACCTGATAATGTCGCTACAAAAATATTAGAAGTTCCATTCTGAACAGAACCGCTTCCAATCAATTCAAAGTCATAATTAACGAATCCGGCATCGGCCGTTAAAGTGATCTCACTTCCTTCGCAGAAAGTTGAGTTCCCCGCCGCTGTTAGTTCAGGTTCTGGGTTTGGATGAATGATGACTTCTATTTCATTTGAAACATTAGAACAGCCATTCAAATCTGTTACCTCCACATGATAAATACCCGATTGGTATGCTGCAAAAGTGGAGCTAGTACTGACCGGAGTAACTTCATTTAAGAACCAGTTAATTTCAGAATAATTCGCGGCATCTTCTAAGATCATAATTACTGGTGATTCATCAGCACAAATCTCAGTATCTCCTGTTGGATTAATTACTGGAATTGGCAATGGATTTACCAATACTTTTGTCAAATCTTTAGAAATACATCCTTCTTGACTTTGAACTGTAACCTCATAAGTTGTAGTAGCTATTGGAGAGACAGTCGGGTTGTTGCAATCTGTGCAACTTGGCTGACTGGTTAAATCACCGACTACTGCCACAATGTTTGTAATGATTCCATTGGTAACAATGTCCAATTGAGTCTCATCGCCGATACAGATTATTCTGCTTTGACCAAAATCGACATTTGGCATTGGATTGATTGTTACTGAAATCCCTTCACTAACAGCCGAACAATTATTCGACTGAATAACTTCCACAGTGTAATCACCACTTTCAAAAACTTCCAATGTTTTAATGGCGCTAGATTGAACCAAAGTAACGCCACTTTTATACCAATTGTAGGTCGCTCCTGAATAAGCAGTTGCTGTTAAAACAACTGGAGCATCTTCTTCACAAACCGTCAATGGATCTCCTTCTATTTCTATTAAAATTTCATCGTTGATGAAGACGTTGACCATTTCAGAATAACCTTCACAGTTCTGACCTTCCGCTTCATCAATCACATGCACAAAGTAACTTCCTTCCTCACAAGCTTCAAAAGCATTTCCAGCACCAACCTCAATTGCATTGATCAAATCATTCGGATCACCTTTGTACCAAATTACACTTTGGTATATTCCAACGGTGTATAGTTCAACACAAGAACCATAACACAATGAAGTTTCAGGCTCACCATTGATTGTTGGCATTGGCAAAGGATCTATTTCAATACTAACTATTTCACTAAGACCAGTACAACCAAAAGCGTCTGTAACTTCTACTTGATAATCACCTTCTTGATTTGCAATAAATGTATGGGATGGACCGCTTTGAACCAAGCCACCGGGAATCATTGTAAAATCGTAATTAAGATAACCAGCATCTGCAATTAATTCTATTTCAAATCCATCACAGAAAGTTCCGTTGCCAGCAGCAATTAATCCGGGTTCTGGATTGGGGTGAACAATAATCTCAACCGCTTCGGAGACATTGGAACAGCCGTTGACATCTGTGACAAGAAGACTGTAGCTTCCACTTTCATTCACATTGTAAACATTGCCCGTACCCACCAAAGTAATTCCGTTCAAATACCATTCAACCAAGTCAAAACTTCCGCCGACTGCCGTTAGAACGACAGGGGCATCATCAGCACAAATTTCAGCATCGCCGTTTACAAAAATTGCTGGCAAAGGCAAAGCATTGACGTTGATAACAATTTCATCTGTTGTTTCGCAACCAAAAGCATTGGCTGTAGTTATCAAATAAGTAGTCGTAATTGTTGGACTTACTATTGGATCATTGCAATTGCCACAAGATGGCAAAGCATTTAAATCACCAGCAATTGGGACAATGCTTTGAATGACAGCATTGGTAATAAAACTCAATTCTGTCGATTCGCCAAAGCAAATTGTTTTATCCTGCCCAGCTTCTACCAAAGGCATTGGATGAATCGTGATGTTAATTCCGTTGCTGACATTCACACAACCCAATGGAGTGATCATTTCAACAGAATAAGTTCCGCTTTCATAAGCACTGTAAACATTGGACAATCCAGATTGAACCAAATTGGAACCATTGAAGTACCAATTGTAAGTGGCGCCAGTCAAAGCAGTGGCTGTTAAAATGATTGGAGCATCCGCTTCACATTTCTCAAGCTCGTCTGCTGTAATTTCTACTGATGATTCTGGCTCTACATCAATTGTAATTGGTAGGGAATATCCTTCACAATCTTGACCAGCCGCTTCATCTAAAACGTAGACAAAGTAAGTTCCGGAAGCACAAGTTTGGAAATCATTTCCAGCACCGACTATAACCGCATTGCTCAAGTCACTAGGCAAACCTGAATACCAAATCACACTTTGATAATTCCCTATTGTATAAAGATCTGCACAATCGCCAGCACAAATGGTTCCATCGGGAACGCCGTTGATTATTGGATTTGGAAGAGGATCAACAAAAACCTCCACGGTTTCGCTAAGTCCTGTGCAGCCAAATTCATCAGTTACCGTTACTTGGTAAACACCAGATTGATTTGCATTGTAAATATTGCTCGGGCTACTTTGGACAATTCCTGTTCCAACTAACTCGAATTCATAATTCTGATATCCTGCTGTTGCAGTCAGTTCAATTTCGAAACCTTCACAGAAAGTTCCATTTCCAGCTGCAGTCAATTCTGGCTCTGGATTTTCATTGATGATTACTTCAATGCTTTCGGAGGTGTTTTCACAGCCATTGGCATCGGTAACAGTAATCGTATAAATCCCACTTTCGAAGGCATTGTAAACCGTTCCCGTTCCAACCAAAGTGATTCCATTCAAATACCATTCTATATTTGTAAAAGTTCCTCCTGTTGCATTTAACACCACTGGAGCTTCACTTGCACACAATTCCAAATCGGTCATTGGCGTGATTGTTGGTGTTGGCAAAGGATTCACCACAACCGTAATTTCATCTGTCGTCACGCAACTAAATTCAGTCGAAACTATTACTATATAAGTCGTGGTTTCAGTAGGCGAAACAGTTGCATCATTGCAGGTCGTGCAAGAAGCCATAGTTGTCAAATCTCCACTTATGGGTGAAATATCTATTATACTGGCATTGGAGTTGATACCCAACTGAGCAGCATCACCTATGCAAATTGATTGATCAATTCCTGCATCTACAAATGGCATTGGATAAATTTCTACATTCACGCCATTGGCAATGTTGCTGCATCCGTTTGGAGTAATCACCTCTACTGAATAGGTTCCACTTTCATTTGCATTGTAGACATTCGATGCGCCGCTTTGAACCAAGTAAGCCGAATTGTAATACCAATTGTATGTGGCGCCTGCTACTGTCGTTGCTGTTAACACGACTGGGGCATCCGCTTCACAGACGCTTAGATCGTCTGTTGTTATTGTTATTGGAATGGCTGCCTCGATTGAAATGTTTATCGCAGGAGAATAGCCTTCGCAAGTTTGTCCTGGAGATTCGTCAAAGACGTGGACAAAATAATCGCCCGCTTCGCAAACATCGAATGGATTGCCGTTGCCGATGGCTGTTGCTCCTGCCACATTCGCTGGATCGCCGCTGTACCAAGTTACCTGTTGATACAAGCCGGGTACATACAATTGGGCACATTCATTTTCACACAATGGTGAAGTTGGTACACCCATGATTATAGGAGTTGGATTGGGGTCCATTGTAACAGTAATCATTTCACTCACTCCAATACATCCGTTGGCATCTGTCACGGTTACTTGGTAAGTTCCACTTGCTGCCGCAGCATAAATATTGGATGCTCCATTTTGAACAACTCCTGTTCCAATCATTTCAAAACTATAATTATCATAACCAGTTGTTGCAGTTATCGTAATTTCTTGACCTTCGCAAAAAGTCCCATTTCCTGCTGCCGTCAATTCGGGCGCTGGATTTTCATTGATGATCACTGCTATACTTTCTGAAGTATTTTCGCAACCATTCACATCTGTTACTTTGATCGAATAATTTCCTGATTGGAAGGCATTGTAAACCGTTCCCGTTCCGACCAAAGTGATTTCATTTAAATACCATTCGATGCTAGTGAAAGTTCCTCCTGTTGCATTTAGAACTACAGGCGCTTCGCTGGCACACAATTCAAGATCTGTACTTGCTGTGATCACTGGTGTTGGCAATGGATTGACCGTAATCGTCATTTCATCTGTCGTTACACAGCCAAATTCGCTTGTAACCGTTACCAAATAAGTAGTGGTTTCCATTGGTGAAACACTTGGATTGTTGCAGGTTGTACAAGAAGCAGCAGCCGTCAAATCTCCACTTGTTGGTAAAATGTCTGTAATGCTTGCATTCGAGTTGATCCCGATTAAGGCGACCTCACCTATGCAAATTGTTTGATCGATTCCTGCATCTACCAATGGCATTGCATAAATTTCAACATTCACTCCATTGGCAATGTTGCCGCAACCGTTTGCTGTAATCACTTCTACAGAATAGGTTCCACTTTCATTCGCATTGTAGACATTCGATGCT
>CALBCY010000207.1 GCA_937927195.1 uncultured Chitinophagales bacterium | reverse complement strand
GAGTATCTTCATAAGTCGGAGAATTGATTTTTTATTTAATTACAATCACTCTCACTAACCAAAGGATCGAAGAACTCTAAATCAGCAGTGATCGGATCACAAATTAATCTTTTGACCGATTGCACAGACAAATCTATGTCTACGACTTTTTCATATCTAGAAGCAAAGAGTCCAAGTCCATTGACAACATTGGTATAGATTGGCTTTGCTTGTCCACTTAAAATTCCACTATTTTCTGTTTGTGAAACTCTTACAAATCTTTCCAGATCTTTACTTCCGGCAAAGAATTTAAAGCGAATTGGGTTTGTATGCTTGCGATTTACTTCTGAGGCATTTTCTGTCCCAATCCTGTTGGCAATGTGTTGTAAAAAGCTCGCATTTACAAAATCATATTCAAACAAATTACCGTTCATAAAAATTTGATCAGCTAAGCGACTTGTGAAAACACTGTAGGAAACAGTGTCAAGAAAAAAGTTACTCGGATCGTTATTGACCTCTTCTCTGTATCTAAATTCGCATGCGATGTCATAAATTTCTCCGTTTGGAGCGGGAGCCCATTTTAACGCTCTCCTTTCACCGACCATATTGAAATCCAATAACTCTTTAGGATATAAGGTAACGAAGTCCTTTACAATAGGAGTTACAGCTGTGACAATGTTGCCGTCATCGGTAGTAACTACTAATTCATAGACATAATCTTCATTAAGCGCTGCATCAGTAAAATAAAGGATGTTGGGATTTGAAACGAAAATACCGTCGGTATCCTTATCTGGATGTACACTGGACTCACTTGCATTGACTTTTTCTAAGTCAATTGTCTGTTTGAGGGATGCATTTGATGGCAATTCGTACCGATCACCATTCCATATTGCACCATCGGCACCAACAGAATAGGCTTTTAATTGAACAGTTGCATTTTGAAAATAAACGGAATCGGCTATTTGAGCAATTTCGTTTGCATTTCCTTTGGTCAAAAAAGCCTTGCTCAAACGTATGTATTGAAATTCAGCAGTTTGATCTAACAAGCCATAAACAATGGCAATTTCTTTCCATTCACTATTCAAATCAAAGTCAGTGGAACATCTATTTAAGAATAGAAGTACAAATGACAAGAGAAATATATTTTTTACCTTCGACAAAATTTAAGATTTTGGTTGTTAAAAGTATAGACGTAAAGATATTAAAATATAAAATGTTGTAGGCTATTATATTCAATATCTGCAGCTATCATGACAAAATACTTACAGTTTAACAATCATTATGAAATAATTGAATTATTATATATCCAATTATTGATAGATAGAATTGTTTTTAACGAAAAATATTGATTTTTTTATATAAAATACGGATACAAAATACAAACGAGCAGGATTGAAATCCAAATACCAAATATTATAAATTCTTTAAATTATGTCGAAATACACTGAAGTAAAACGTGTAACTACTCACGTTATGAAAGCAATGAAACAGGATGGAGAAAAGATCTCCATGTTGACCGCTTATGACTATTCTATGGCCAAAATAGTTGATGATGCAGGAATTGACATCATATTGGTCGGAGATTCGGCCTCAAATGTAATGGCAGGCCATGAAACGACTCTACCGATTACCCTTGATCAAATGATTTACCATGCTTCTTCGGTTGTAAGAGCAGTAAAGCGAGCATTCGTTGTGGTTGATTTACCTTTTGGTTCCTATCAAGGAGATCCTAAGGCGGCTTTAAGGGCGGCAATTAGGATTATGAAAGAATCAGGAGCACATGGTGTAAAGCTAGAAGGAGGAGAAGAAATTTCAGATTCTGTAAAAAGAATATTATCGGCCGGAATTCCTGTTATGGGGCATTTGGGTTTGACTCCACAGTCCATCTATAAATTTGGGACTTATGTCGTTCGCGCAAAGGAAGAGGAGGAAGCCAAGCAATTGATAAAAGATGCTGCATTGTTAGAAAAGCTTGGTTGTTTTGGAGTAGTTTTAGAAAAAATTCCAGCCAAACTAGCTACAGAAGTTGCTTCCAATGTTTCGATTCCTATTATAGGTATTGGAGCAGGAGGCGGAGTAGATGGCCAAGTTTTGGTGGTTCATGATTTACTTGGAATTACCAAAGAATTTCAACCTAGGTTTCTTAGAAGGTACCTTGATTTGTATGAGGACATGAAGGGTGCATTCCAAAATTACATAAAAGATGTAAAATCGAAAGATTTCCCGAATGAAAAGGAACAATATTAAGGTACAATATTAAGGTTTAATGCAGAATTCTAAGGTTGTCTAATAGCACCAAGGCAGCCTTAGAATTTTGATACTTTTTGTTTAGGATAAACTTAGGGTTTCGGACTGATTAACAGTTACAGCGCTTGCTTCTATTTTGGGAAGTCGAATAACAAAACAAGTTCCACCTAAGGGGCTGTCATCAACAGAAATGGTTCCTTTGTGCTGATCGACTATTTTGCGACAAATAGCCAATCCAATTCCCGAACCTTCGAATTTTGAATCAGAATGTAATCTTGTAAAGATCTGAAAAATCTTGTCACGGTACTCTGGTTCGATTCCAATACCATTGTCCATAATCTTAAACTCCAAGACATCTCCATTTGATTTAGAATCTACTTTTACATGAGGTGTTTCATCTGGGTGAACGAACTTAAGGCCATTCCCTATCAAATTTGAAAACAATTGTTTTAACAAACTTCTTTGACCATTGATTTCTAAAATTTCTCCCTGATACTCCACCAGGCCACTTCTTTGCTCTATCAATTCAGCACGGTCTATTTTAATCTCATCCACCAGTTCAGGTATATCAACGGTTTCAATTCGCAGATCGTTTTTCTTTACTTTGCTGAGAACGTGTAAATCGTCAAGAAGGACATTCATTTTTGCGGATTGTTTGGCGATAAAACCAAACATTTCTTTTTCTTGATCGTCGAGTTTATCATCAATTTTAGAGCCAACAAGTTTGGTGAAAGATTGTATAGAGTTGACTGGTGCTTTTAATTCATGAGCTGCCAAGTAAGCATAGTTTTCCAACTGTAAATTACTTTCCATGTAGGCAGTCAATTCTTCATTTTTTTTCCGTAAAATATCTTCTTGATTGGAGACTTCTTTTAAGGTTTCACCCAATTCAACATTAGTTTTATTCAATGTTGAAAAGTAAAAGTGGGCCAATAAGGACGTAATAATATTGAATACTGTGATGGAAAGAATTTCAGCCTTCACTTGTCCATCTATAGGACCTTTGTAAACCTCGCAGTTGTAATAGAATATAAGAAATTGATTTAATACCAAAAATATTAAAAATGCAACTAAATTGAATCCCTTCTTTAGATAAATAAAACCATATAAAATTGCACCCGAAAAAATTAAAAAGATCGACTCATACCGCCCCCCGTCAAAAATAACGGCTTTGTTAATTAGAAAAACAACTAGGATAGGAAATACAACATAGGCAGTCTGAGGATGACCTGCTCTTAAAATTCCAAAGCAAATGCAAGTCAATATAAATGTTGAACCTGAAAATATGGCTTCTTTGATATTCCAAGTTATCAAATGTCCAATAAGTGTAATAAACGTAAAAATCATAGTAAGCACAAGAACCTTGTTAAAAAGGTTTTGCTTTTCACTGGCAAAAGGGTCTATATTAGGCTTATTGGTCATTAAATTCTTTGTCTAAACAAATAGTATACCTTGAACAAAAATTAAAGTTTATTAATGCAGGTTTTATGTATTAAAACCCATAAAAATATTTGTAAACGCTTAATTTTCCCGTTTTAAAATCTTGAATACTTTCCGATTGTTGGATTGCAGTATTTCAATGAAATAAAGTCCAGGTTTTAAAAAAGATGGAATTTCCCATTCAAATGGAGATCTTGCGTGAGATGAATCTATTTTTTCACTCTTTAAAATTTTACCATTTAAATCAAGCAATCGAATTTCATCAAATCTAATTTTTTGATCCCAAGCATCATTTCGACTCTTAATAAAGATTCGATTTGAGACCAAAGTTGGATAAAGTTCTAGGCCTTCAAAAAGATCAAACTCTATGATCGATGAGTTTAAGGTATCTTCTTGCATTGTATCAATGTCCATTGTATCAACCATCATCGTATCGATCATCATGGTATCAATAAGCATTGTGTCAACAATCATGGTATCGACAGCCATTGTATCTATAAATGTTTCAAAACCGAGATTGGTGTCTAGGACAAATAATCCGTTTTGCATATCTGAAAGCAATATTTTACCCGAGGGAAGTAGCGCATATACTCCAAATGCACCGGCAAAATTATACTCTGGTTGTAGGCTGGAAGATGCGAAAGATCTAATTAACTCAGGATTGCCTGGATCTGTTAAATCGTAAACCAACAAACCGTCATAATAATAAGCGCAAAACAAGTAATTGCCTCTTACCATCGGATTGTGCACAACATCGAAAATACTTGAATCAGGCCCAAACAAGGAACTTACCTGAATGTCCATAAAATCTTCGATATTCAAAGCTTTCATTTGCTTGCCGAAAGTTTCATCTGTCATGTAATAGTGGCTTCCATCCTCGCTTGGCCAACCAGAATGATTGTAACCCTGATCTGGATAAGAAATCAATTGTCCTATCAATTCTGGATCTGCGGGGTTAGCAAAATTATAAATAAACATTCCAGCATCTCCACAATGCATAAATGCCGTATCATTTTTGACATAAACATCGTGGACATAATGATCGGGATAATTATAAACCAACTGCAAATTCAATGGGTCAGAAATATCATAAACCCTCATATTGAAAAGTCCTGTGAAGAAATAAAACCCTCCACAAACATAAAGCAGTTCCGAACTTTCATCTATAACAATATTGTGGGCTGTGGTAAATTCTTCATCCAACTCTGCTGCGACAAAACTGGTGTCTGGTAGGGAGGAAACATCAATAATTTGGAGAGCACTTTGGCCAGCATCGTTGTCAGCAACTGTATATAAGTAACCATCATGGTAATCATAATCACGGACAACCACAACAGCACCTGAGGCGGAGCCTTCAATAAAACTTACATATTCAATGGGATCATTGTCAAGTGCAAAAATATGAGTCCCCAATGTAGACCCAATAGCAGCAAACTCATGGTCATTTACAACGAAACCATAAGTTTCATTATAGGCATTACCGACAGTACTTGAGACAGGAATTGTCGGGTCATCCCAATTGTAAATGACCTGTACAGAGTCAATCTGCGCGTTTAATTTCACAAAAAATAGCAAAATTAAGCACTGACATGAAAGGCTCAAATAAACTTTCATTCTAAATTAAATTGGAAATTAATAAATCAATTTTATAAATCAATCTCTTAATTAGCTTTAGGATAAAAAACGAATACCTGTCCGATTATAAATGGGTCGCAAGAGCGATTTTACATTTTTTTACTTTAGAAACACTCGAAGCAGCTCTGCTGTTTCTGAGTTTAATACCTGCCTAGATGATCCAAATAAAAAACATTTTTCCTTAAATATAAATGGACATTTATCAATTCCAAATCCCTTAATAAATTATTGTTCTCCCTTGTAAAATCTTTATTTTATTTGCTTAAGATAAGGGCCGTGACCCAAGATTTCACATTTTATTAAAACACAATATACAATAAATATATTTTCCTTATAATACCAATTGCAGTCAAAATAATGAATCAATACCTCTAAACTATTTTTTAACTATTTTGAAAACTTTCCTTTGGGCGCCATCTGATATTTCTATTAAGTACACAGCACTTTTTAAATTAGGCAAAGTAAAACTGTAGGGATCACTAATTGCGTTTACATTAAGACCTTCTTCTTTAAGCAATTTTCCTGAAAGATCATAAAGCCTTATTCTGTTAAATAAAGCCCCTGTGATGTTTATACGATCATTCACCCTTGTCGGGTACAAAATCGCTTTATCCAGAAATGTTAAATTTCCAATGCTGGTTCCAATCGAGTCAACCATCATCGTATCAACAATCATGCTATCAATCACCATTGTGTCGATTTCCATTGTGAAATCTAAATTCATATCAAACACAAAAAATCCTTCCTGCATGTCTGAGACCAAAATTCTACCGGATGGCAACAATGAATAAACACCCCAAGCACCTTGATAGTTGGCTTGATGGGCTATATTGGATGTTCCATAAGCTCTTACCAATTCGGGATTGGCCGCATCGGTGATGTCATAAACCAATACGCCATCATAATAATAGGAAGCAAACAAATAATTTCCTCTCACCATCAAATTGTGTGGAATATTGTTTGGTTCTTCCTCTGGACCAAAAAAGGACGCTATCTGAATATCGGAATAATCTTCAATATTCAATGATTTCATAGGAGAGCCCCAAGTTTCATCAGCCAAAAAATAATGAGAACCATCTTCGCTCATCCATCCTGAATGATTGTATCCTTCAGTTGGGTAACTACTCAAAACACCAATCAACTCCGGATTCGTTGGATCTTCAAAATCATAAAAATACATTCCCTGCCCTCCACAATGCAGAACAGCTGTATCATTTTCTACATAAACATCATGTGCAGAAAACGTTTCATGCTGGTATTTAAAATCTAATTCCAATGGATTGGATATATCGTAAACTCTGAGCTTGAAAGAATCAAAATTGGTATAATCTACTCCTCCACAGACATATAACAAATCGCTTCCCTGATCAATAAATATATTGTGAGAAGTACTGAAATGTTCTGAAGATTCATAGGCTAAAAACACTGTATCCGGCAATCCTGAAACATCAAAAATTTGCAAGCCCTGATTTTGTCCTCCTTCATCAGAAACATGGTATAAATATCCTCTGTTGTCATGATAGTCTCTATGAATAATAGAAGTACCAGTAACCTTGCCTTCAAAAAAAGCAACCTGATCGATGTTTGGAGCATCCAAATCAAAAATATGGGTTCCCATTGTTGTTCCAATAACACCAAATTCATGATCGCCAACCGTAAAGCCCCATACTTCATTGTATGCATTGTCATAAGCAGCAGAACCCGGAATGGTTTCATCTGCCCACTGATAAACCAATTCGACAGAATCAATTTGCGCATTAATAGCAAGGAAAGGAAGAAAGGCCAAAAGACCCATTACAATTTTATTAAACATAATTTTCAATCAATTCTTTGATTACATGAGTCATTTTCGGTTCAGCTTCCATTGCAACGGCAATTACTTCTTCCAGTGTTACTACTTCGAGTTCTTCAGAAGGAATTCCTTTGTCTGTCACCACAGAAATAGCAAATATTTCCAAGCCGCAATGAACGCCCACCAAAACCTCAGGAACAGTAGACATTCCAACCAAGTCCGCTCCAATGGTATTGAGCCAGTCATACTCAGCTCTTGTTTCTAAGTTTGGCCCCTGAATACTGGCATATACTCCACGATGGGCAATATAGCCCTTTTTCGATGCAATGTCCATAGCTGCAGCTTTGAGTCTTTCCGAGTAAGGTTGACTCATATCAGGAAAACGTGGCCCCATTTCATCTAGGTTTTTGCCACGTAGCGGGTTTTCCGGTTGAAGGTTTATGTGATCGTCTATGATCACCAAATCTCCTTTGTTAATGCCAGCATTGGTACTTCCTGAGACATTTGAAACCAACATTGTTTTGATTCCCAACATTTTCATTATTCTAACAGGAAAAGTTACCTCCTTCATGTTATAGCCTTCGTAATAGTGAAAGCGACCTTGCATAACAACTGACATTTTACCACCAATTTCACCAAAGATCAATCGTCCTTTGTGGCTCTCAACCGTCGAAACAGGAAAGTTTGGAATGGTTTCATAAGGGAATTCAAATTTTATTGAGATATCATTGATCAAATTCCCTAAACCTGTGCCTAGTATTATTCCCAATGTAGGTTCAAAGTCAATCCTTTCCTTGAGAAAGGCCGTCGTTTCATTTATCTTTTCCATCCAATTCATGGCCCAAAATTAAAAGAGTAAAACTATTTATTGGTCTTTTGAGGAATTTAGTCTGGGACAAAACTTTATAATGTCTTTCACATTCCTTTAATTTGCTATAAATAGAGATAAACGCTAGATTTTTGACGGTTCAGCATAGCAAGGCTAATGGTTCCAAACAATATCAAAGTCTAAATTCCAAAAATTAGCATTTATGGTCTAAAAACTAAAAACAATTCAAATGCCCATAATTATAGAGAATCAAGACATTAACAAATTTGTCATCATCGGGGACAGAGTTTTGATTAAACCGAAAGCATCAAATGACAAGACCCGCACAGGATTATTTTTGCCACCAGGAGTGGCAGAAAAAGAGCAAATCCATAGCGGCTATATTTTAAAAACTGGTCCGGGATATCCAGTTCCATCCTACAGCGAAGATTCTGAAGAATTTTGGAAGGAAGCCAAAAAAGCGCCAAAATATATACCTCTTCAAGTAGAAGAAGGCGATTTGGCTGTTTACCTTCAAAGCAGTGGATTTGAAATACAATTCAATCAGGAGAAATATGTAATAGTCCCCCACTCTGCTATTTTATTTGTGGTTCGAGATGAGGGTTTGTTTGAGTGAAATGCATTTCACGATCTTAAAACAAACACAAAGCAAAGGGCAGCTGATAAGTTGGACGGATCAAGGTGGATTCAATGATTCAATCATTCAATCATTCAGTTCAAATGGGATCTGATGGAGCATTTTACCTTGCAAGAGTTGGATTCAATTTTTTAATAACCTGAGTTCGATTTTGAACCTATTGATTATCAGGCAGTAGCAAAAATTATTTTTTTTTGATTTAATTGAAATTCCGGACATTTGTCACAGCGCCGGCTGCCCGGTTTAGCAGAGGAATTTGCTTAAATCCGTTTAAAAAAAATGCTGTTTGAGCCTACTCAATTTAAATAATTCCAGTCATCAAATCTTTTAGAAAACTTAATAAATTCTCAATAAAGCGAGTTTATTTTTTTTAGGATTTAAGTGAGTTTCGAAGCGT
>CALBCY010000206.1 GCA_937927195.1 uncultured Chitinophagales bacterium | reverse complement strand
GTTTGCTAAAATTGTTTGCAAAGACACCAATCATTTGCGCGAAGTATTGACCCATAAGATTCAAGCAATAGATGGCATTCAACGAACAGAAACTTTGATTTCACTAGAAGAAAGCGTCGAACGCCCATTGAAATTCTTAGACGAGGAAATAGATTGATCTGTTGTTATGTAATACATGAAATGCTTTTTGATTTTGCCTCCTATAAAGGAAGCAATTGAATAAGTCCAAATGACGCAATTATTTCTGTAATACTTCGTAAATTTGAATTCTATACTGGAAATCAAATGGTTTGGGAAGTTTCCGACAGTAATTGAGGACAAAAGAGAACCAATTGATTCCAGCATTACGGTGCTTCCAAGCTCCCAAACCTATTAATTTATCCTATGACAGCCCAAGCGAATCCTGAAGAATTTATTGTTGTTTTAAAGCAACACGGGATTACTGAGGCCTATTTTATACTTCAGGATAACAAATTGATTGCTTCACACCCTGCACTTAATGGATTGGCTCAAAGCATTCAAACTTGGCCAGATTTTCTGAATCACGAAGGAATCTTTATTGAATTGGACGAGCAACACGATGCGCTTTTGGCTGCCTTTGTTTACAATACTGTTCGAGGACAAGCTGCGGGCGGTGTCCGTTTCAAATCATACGATACCACAGCGGCCTTTTTCCAGGATGGCTTGAGACTGGCCAAAGGAATGGCCGACAAAAATGCCGTGTCTAGACTTTGGTGGGGCGGTGGCAAAGGAGTCATCTATTTTAAAAACGCGGAAAAAGCAACAAGCGAAGAAAGGAAGGCCATTTATGAGCGTTACGGACAATTTATGTCTAAACTAAATGGTGTTTATGTTACTGCAGAGGATCTAAATACACGACCGGCTGATATGGCCAGTATTTTTAGTCAAACAAGACATACCACCTGCATTCCTGAAAAATTCGGTGGCAGTTCTAATCCAAGTATTTTCACAGCCAAAGGAGTTTTTAATGGTTTGAAAGCCGCTGCAGATTACAATTATGGTTTTGTTGACTCTCTAAAAGGTAAAATAGTTTTGTTACAAGGAGCTGGAAATGTTGGATACCATGTAATGGAATTGTTGATTGAATCAGGCGCAAAAGTTTTAGTCTTTGAAACAAATTCCACAAGCAAAGAAAAAATAAAAAACAAGTTCAATGCTAATCAGGCTGAAATCATTGAGGATGAAATGAAATTTTATGAATCTGAGGCAGATATTTTTTCTCCCAATGCCATTGGCGCAATTCTGAACGATGAAACCATTCCTTTGCTTAAAGTTGACATCATTGCCGGTGGTGCCAATAACCAATTGAAAGATTCCGTTGAACACAGCTTGCAATTGCACGAAAAAGGCATTTTGTATTTGCCAGATTTTTTCATCAATCGATTGGGCATCATCAATTGTGCGAATGAACAATATGGTTATGTTAAAGCTGACATTGAAAAAGAAGTTGAATTGGTTTACAGCGATTCTACCGATTTGATTAAAAAGTCTGTTGAACAAAACTGTTCTCCTCAAAAAATTGCCAATCAGATTGCTTTGGATAGGATGAAAATTCCTCATCCAATCTGGGGACACAGAGGCCCTGCATTGGTCAAGGAATTAATCAAAAATGGATTTGCTCAATCTAAAAAAACTGCCATTGTCTAAATTATACATTGTTCCAACCCCCATAGGGAATCTTGAAGACATGACATTCAGAGCCATATCGGTTTTGAAATCAGTTTCTCTAATATTGGCTGAAGACACGCGCAATACAGGAATCTTATTGAAGCATTTCAATATAGATACCAGGATGAAATCTCACCATGCCCACAATGAACATAAAAGCCTCGAAAGTGTTTTGGAATTATTGGAAGGAGGGCAAGAAATGGCGCTGGTCAGTGATGCTGGAACCCCAGGAATTTCAGACCCAGGTTTTCTTTTGGTCAGGGCTTGTTTGAGCAAAAACATTGGAGTAGAAACGCTACCTGGTGCAACGGCATTTGTACCTGCCTTGGTCAATTCTGGCTTGCCTTGTGATCGTTTTGTTTTTGAGGGATTCTTACCGCCAAAAAAAGGAAGACACACTCGATTGGAAAACTTGAAAGAGGAAGAAAGAACGATTGTCTTTTATGAATCTCCACACAGAATAGCAAAAACAATTGCCCAATTTGGTGAGTATTTTGGTATGGAAAGACAAATTTCTGTTTCCAGAGAAATAAGTAAAAAATTTGAAGAGACCATTCGTGGATCTATAACAGAATGTTTGGCCCATTTCAATTCCAAGAAAGTTAAGGGTGAAATGGTTATAGTTTTAGAGGGTCGACTTAAAAAGAAAGGAAGCGAAAAAGGGAAGGACAAATACAAGAAAAAAAGAGAAACCGAGGACAGCGAACAAGAAAAGGGAAACAATAAATGAATAAAATTGTAAAATTGCTATTGGCCCTGTTGGGTGGATTGTTAAGCTGGCTGGCTTGGCCAACATCGCCATTGTTCTTTTTAATTTTCTTTGCCTGGGTTCCCATTTTGTTAGTCGAAGATTATTATCATCACAACTACGATGGTCCGAAAAAACTTCGCCTTTTCCCTTATGTATATGCATTTTTCCTTTCCTGGAATGTCATGTGCAGCTGGTGGTTGTGGTATGCAACAAAAGGGGGGTCTGTTGCGGCAAATTTCACCAATGCATTTTTGATGTGCATTCCCTTTATGCTATTTCATCAAGCAAGAAAAAAGTTTGGCGACAGCATTGGCTACGCCTCTCTGGTAATATTTTGGTTGACTTTCGAATTGTTACACATGAATTGGGAACTGAGCTGGTCTTGGTTCAATCTAGGAAATGTTTTTGCGATGTTCCCTCAAATCGTTCAATGGTACGAGTTTACAGGCGTAGCGGGAGGAACCATTTGGATATTGGTTTTCAATATTGTCATTTTAAAATCGGTTAAAGAGCTTGCAGCGAATCCACCCAAAATAGATGGTTTTGCCTCTATGATTTCTAATTTTGTGAAATTAATAAGCAAGCCTACTCTACTTCTATTGATACCAATTGTGGTTTCCCTGATCATTTTTGGCTTGTACGAAGAGAAGGGTGAAAAAACTGAAATAGTCGTTTTACAACCCAATGTAGACCCTTACAATAAATTCAAAGAGGGTTCAAGGGAATTCTACATGAGCAAATTCATCGAAATGACTCGAAGCGGTTTAACCGAGAACACGAGTTATTCGCTGTGGCCTGAAACATCCATTCCACATTACATACACCTCAATCGTATTGAAGAATACAAATCAGTTAAACAGATAAGAGAAATGATTAAGGACTATCCGAACTTACAATTTGTTTCGGGTGCTTCGACGATTAAAAATTTCAAAGAGGGAGAAAAAATTACCAATACCGCCAGACAATTTACCAAAACTAAAAAGTATTATGATGCCTATAATTCGGCCATTCAATTGGACAGTGATCCCGACTATCAATTGTACATTAAATCGAAGTTGGTACCTGGATCGGAGCGCATGCCCTATCCCCATCTAATGAAATTTCTAGAAAAGTTTATGGTTGATTTGGGTGGAATAGGTGGAAGCCTCGCCACACAAAAGGGTCGTGAAGTTTTTGAGGGTGACAACGACATTGCCATTGCTCCTGTTGTTTGTTATGAATCGATTTATGGTGGCTATGTAACAGAATACATCCGAAAAGGAGCCAATTTAATTTTCATTGTAACCAATGATGCTTGGTGGGAAAACACCAAGGGACACAAACATCATTTGCATTATGCTTCTCTTAGAGCCATTGAAAACCGACGCTCAATCGCCCGTTCTGCCAACACAGGAATCTCTTGTTTTATTGATCAGAGAGGCCTGATTCACCAACGCACAATTTATGGGGAAGAGGCTGTTATTCGTGGTGAAATATTGGCCAATGATCACCTTACATTCTATAGCAGGTATGGCGACATTATTTATAGGATCGCTTTCTTTTTGGCGATCTTTTTGTTTATGAATCTGCTCGTGAGTAAGTTCACAAATGATTTTAAGTTGATTGGGAATAAGAGGAAGTGAAAGTGAATTTGGTACGGCTGTATCCGATTTTCAACTTCAACTTCAACTTAGACTTATTCTTAAACTTAAACTTCCTTACCTAAGGCTAAGGCTAGTCATCATGTCTTCGATGATTTTATTGGAACGATCGTCGAAGGGCTTTACATTTGAATAGATGAATTGAAATAAATCCTTTCCATTGGTTTTGAGTTCAGAATGAACAAAGCGTTCTTTTTGCAAACCACGATCGAAATAAGAGTATCTAAGCTTGCTTTCGCCTCCTTCTTTTATTTCAGAGTAACTTTTGTTTTCTATAAGTTTAAAATCAAAGGCAGAGCCAATTATTTCTTCTAGTTCACTTTGGGCCATTTTATTATAGTCATTGGCCTTAACGCTAGCATTGCCTTTCCCATCAAAAGAAATGCTTCCTTGCTTGAAAACAATTTCAATCAACTCTTCTCCATCCACCCTTTGATTGGTTAGGACAAATGAAGCATTTTTGTCATCAATTTCTTTTTCCCAATTGGAAGGAACTTTCATTTTAAACCAACCAACCGGATGCTCGAAATTGGAATATTCTTTTTTTTCGACCTTTTGGACTTTAGCGGAATCTTGTTTTGTTTCCGAATTTGAACAGGCGCAAAAAAACACAGTGAAGCAAATGTATAACAGCAGCTTTTTCATTTTATTTTATTTCTTCCATTTTTTCGATTCTCAATCCTATATCCAAAACATCTGTTAAGGGATTGACTCTCATATCTTGTTCGATCATGAATTGATATTGACCGACCTGATCCAGAAAAGCATTCTTTTGAATCATTATTTGATTGCTCAAAACGGATCCCAATCCTTTGCCATACCATTTACCTTCTGGGTCTGACATTGGAATATTGACAGGGACGATTGTCGAGCTTCCGTCTGGGAAAACGGTTTTAATTTTAAGCCATAAATTGGAGTAAGAATAATCGTGATTGTGGCGAACATTCAGAAAAAGATTGTATCGTTGGGAGGTGTCAAGGATTTCAGTTTGAAAAGGCATAGCTTGTTCGTAAAACCATTCTTGGTTTTCAATAGATTGATTGCCTTCATAAATTCTTTGTTCGTTACAAGAACCTAGAAGCATCACAAAAAAAACAAGCAGAAGTTTTTGGCCGAAGGCCAAAAACAAAATTTTCCTTTTATTTATCGTCATTCAAATTCTTAGGTGGCTCTTTGCCTTGGTTTTTACTATTCGTCTTGGGGTTTGGCCCTGGTTTGTCGCTTCTCTTTTTATTTCCTCCATTGTTTCTTCCTTTTGAAGTCGGTTTGTTCCCTTTTGAATTAGAGGATTGTTTAGAAGTGTCCTGTTGCTTGCCCTGTTGCTTGTCCTGCTGTTTGTTCTGTTGCTTGTTCTGTTGCTTGTTCTGTGGCTTAACAGGACGTTTAGTAGCTTGCTTATCTGGATTGTCAGTTTTAGGTTTCTGCGACCTCTTTTGCTGATTACCAGACTTGTTAGAATTTGATTTATTGCTTGGTTTAGGATTGCTTCCCTTTGCCTTGCTATTTTTATTTGTGTTGTTCGTGTTGTTGCTGTTGTTTCCAGTATTTGCCTTATTTCTAGGATTTCTATTTCTGGGGTTGCTTTTCTTTTTCCTTTTCTTTTTCCTTTTTAAATCAGGAAGATCAATTTGTTCAACTTTGTCGTAAGATGCTGCTCTTTCTTCTATTTCAATCTGAATATTGGCTTGAATAGCGGCTTTGTCTAGCAATGCATCAGGCTTTTGGTCTTCATCATTCATGGCTTTTATAGCCACAACCCTTTCCGTGTCCAATTCTACCAATGGGCTACCAGGCAATGCATACCACATTTTCTTTTTGAAAATATTGACCTTTATTAATTTAGCTCTGCCGTTCTTAGTTTCCAGATAGTCTACCTTTTTTGGAATGGTTTTTAAAGCATCTAAATAAGTATCCAATTCATAATTCAAACAACATTTCAGTCTCCCGCATTGTCCAGAGAGCTTGGTTTGATTGATGGCTAAATTTTGGTAACGAGCCACTGAAGTATGAACATTTTTGAATTTCGTCAACCAGGTCGAACAGCATAATTCTCGACCGCAAGAACCAATTCCACCAATTTTTCCAGCTTCATGTCTTGGACCTATTTGGCACATTTCAATTCTGCCTTTGAACTCTCTTGCAAAAATTTTAATCAATTCACGAAAGTCGACTCTGTCGGTAGCGGTATAATAAAATATTATTTTACGACCATCGCCTTGGTACTCGACATCTCCAATTTTCATATTAAGGTTTAAGTCCCTTGCTATGACTCTGGCGCGCACCATAATTTCTCGTTCTTTTGAACGATAATAGTTGGCTTTTTCGACATCATCAGTTGATGCCAGTCGCATTACTCTTGTAATTTTAGAAGAATCTTCTTTAATTTTCTTCTTTCGCATTTGAAGTCGAACCAATTCTCCACTTAAAGAAATTTTACCAACATCCTGACCGTAATTGGTCTCCACCACCACTACATCACCAGTGATTGCATAGGCGTTTATGTTGTTTTGATAAAAGCCCTTTCTGCTTCCATTTTTAAAACTAACTTCAACTATATCAAAGGTGTTGCCTTGACCTGAGGAGGATAAATCTGATAACCAATCATAAGTATTTAATCGATTACAGCCTCCTGTCGCACAATGACCTTTACTTTTACAACCCGAAGGTTCGCCATCTTTACTTTTATTCAATCCACATGTTCCACATGCCATACTTCCATATATTTGATTCATTCGCTTTCAAAAAAAAGCAAATGCGATTTTAATTAAAGAACCAATTGCAGAATAAAAACCCAAGATTGAAAATTTGGTGATCGCACCTAATCTAAGCTTGGCCGTTTCAATGCTTTCCTTTGGTATTGACACCAAATTGTGCTTTCGAAATCGTGAAATATTCCTCAATGCCCAAAACAAAGTGCTTTGGGTATAATAATCAGTAAAATATACTTAAAAATAAGCAAAAAGCTGTTCAATTATAGGATTAAAAGTTGTTTAGGGAAAATTTATAACTTTTTTTTCTTTGGTGAAGCTAAATCTCAATCCCCTCGCCTACTATTTTATTCCTATTTTTAAGCAATTATTTTTCTTTCTTTGTTGTGAGATTTGTTGTGAAATTTTTTGTGAAATTTTTTGTGAAATTTTTTGAACATAAAATTCATTTCAAGGAAAAACATCCCAATTTAAGTGATCGAATCAGCTATTTTCATGATTAGATCAACGATTCAACTGGTTCATTAATTGGATGGAAAGGTTAAAAAAAAGAAGCTTGGCATTGACATTTCGTTCCATATAAAAATAAGCCTTATTGAAGAGGTCGCTCAATCTTTCAAAACCATCCATATGCATTGTTTGAAAAATAGCAGGGCCGTATTCCTTTTCACGCTCCGTCAATCGCACCAGCTCCATCGTTCCTACTTTTAAAAGCAGATTTTGTCTTAGAAAATGCAGACTATATTCAAGGAAGCTTTTCTGGTTTTCTCTTCCTGATTTTGCAAAATCAACGACCCAATTATTGATTTGAATAACATTTTGAGATTTGCAAATACTCAACCATTGCATAACGGCCTCGCTGTTCTGATTGACAGCTGCCCCAGACATTTGAATTGCCTTGCTGAGGTTGCCGTCTGAAATAAAGGCCAATTGCTTTGACTCTTCGGCTGAAAATTGTTTTACTTGGGTTAAATAAGCAGCTATCTCCTCGTCTTGAAATGGAGAAAGTTTAACCAATTGAGTTCTTGAAAGAACCGTTTGCAATATTTTTTCTTCCTCTTCAGCAATTAAAACAATCAAGGTATTTGGGGGCGGTTCTTCAATGGTTTTAAGCAGTCGATTTCCCTCTTTTTTCAGTTTCTCAGCAGCCCAAATGATAAAGACTTTGTATTTACCTTCAAAGGCTTTTAAGTTGGCTTTCCTAATAAATTCCTGACATTCGTCTTTGGTAATGTTTCCTTGCTTGTTTTCGGCATTTAAAGACTGCATCCATTCATTTTCAGTTTGAAATGGATTGGACAGTAATGCTTCCCGCCACTCTGAATAAAAATCGGTTGAAACGGCTTTTGCTCCAAAAATAGGAAAGGTAAAATTAATGTCTGGATGAACAAATTTCGAGGCCTTCATACAGGAATTGCATTGCATACAAGAATCCGTTTCACCTTGATTGAGACAATTGGCATATTGAGCATAGGCCAAAGCCATCGGAAGACTTCCACAGCCTTCTGGGCCGATAAATAATTGAGCATGAGGAGGATTTCCAGCTCGAAGTCTTTTTATCAATTGTTGTTTGACCATTTTTTGGCCAGGAATATCAGCAAATAACATCGCAAATTTTAGATTATCTTTGCAAAATACAAACATTTTTTACCGGATATCAATTGCTTTGGAAAAATAAACCTTCCTCTATCCAATGATGGACACAAATGATGGACAAGTATTCATTACAGTAGCTTCGGTCAATTAGATCCCGGAAGAGGAACCTCTTATTATTCAAACTCTAATCAAACTCTAACCAAACTTTTATCAAACGACGAAATTGCTGGTATATTTGGAGTTTAAAATTTGGGAGAGACAAATATTTCAATGCAATAAATTTCACGCTAAACTAAGTGGGCTTCAATTCCGTTATATCATTAGAAAAGTATAGGAAGGGAAACATTTCGTTCCTCCTTAGAGTCTGCTTGTATTTTCAAATATGGATCGAAAAATGCATCTTTTTCAATTTAAATTCAAGCAAGCCCTTATAAAATAAACAAGCCGATTAAATGAAAATTTCCGTTTTTAGACAAGTACATTTTAATGCTGCCCATCGTCTGCACAACCCAAAATGGTCAGATGAAAAGAATAAGAAAGTTTTTGGCAAATGCAATAACCCTAACTACCATGGTCATAATTACGATCTGATAGTAAAAGTTAAAGGTGAAATAGATCCTGAAACTGGTTATGTCATTGACATGAAATATTTAAAAGACATCATTGGGGAACATGTCTCTGATCGTTTTGATCATAAAAATCTCAACATTGATACGGAGGAATTTAAAAACCTCAATCCTACTGCAGAAAACATTGCCGTAGTGATTTGGAACATTCTAAGACTCAAAATTGATGACAAGCATGAATTGAGCGTTCGTTTGTATGAAACGCCAAGAAATTTTGTGGAATACGATGGAGAATAAACTATTTTACACTTCTTCCACTACATCAAAATGGGTTTCATTCACGGCCTGAATGATTTCCTGTTCAGTAATTTTACCCCTATCAAAAACGACCTTTGCCTTTTCTGCAATAAGGTCAACGGATGCCTCTACAACACCGTCTAAGCTTTGCAGTGTATTGGACACAAAATTTTGACAATTCTTACAATGCATTCCAGCTACCTTTATACTAATTTCTTCCATAATCTTTAGATTCCTTAATTCTTTGATACTCAAAACTGAGCAAAGATCCAATCCCCACAAATACAAGCCTTTGACTCTTACTCGTTTTAATATGTACTAAATGTCTGTTTTATTTTTTAAAATCTAATATCAAACTCTATATTTAAGGAAATTTTTCATTTTGATGTAATGCCGATCCCTAAAACAAAAGCTCTATTTTTAGGTTTTGCCTAAAAATACAAGTATAAAACAATTTTTAATTTCATAACAGAATAAAATCCTAAAGCCAAATTTTGAGTTGGATTATCAAATATTACACTGCACTTGTCATTATATCTGCAATGGTCTCCTTAGCCATTGTCGCAAATGTTGCTGTTACCCGTTGGGGTGAAATAAGAGCTGAGCGCAAAGGCAAAAATGAGATTGAAGATGCTAAAGGGACAGAAAATAAAGATAAAAAAGACGATGCAGCGATTGGCAAAAAAGTAGTAGCTGAATCTGTAAATACAAGTCCTTCAATAATCGTTGCGCCAGAATACAAGGACAAGCAAAATGTGCAAAGCTTTGACGATCCTGACGAAAGCATTGCTGACTATCCAAATCCATACATTTCAAAAAAATTCAAGTCAATAAGTACTGAAAAGGATCTTCCTGAAATATCAAATTCCCCCGAACAAGAAGGAGAAGTTTTTTAATTTTGAATCTACTCCATTATTATTGATTCAAAATTTCCTTTTTGAAGAATATTTATCTTGAGCTAAACAAGTATTCATTAAATGAAATCTTTATCTGAAATTCACCCTTCTTTGGTATTGATGCTTATACTCCTTTTTAGCTGCAAGGGAGACGCGCCTTCAAAAAAAACAGATCGAATTCTGCATCGAATAAGCTATTTGAATTGGTTCAAAACTCAGGAATCAATTTTCAAAACAAAGTAGTTGAAGATTAAAAATTCAATTTCTTAAGCTATTCAAACATTTACAATGGAGGGGGTGTCTCTATTGGTGATAATCCTTCACACGCAATCAGGCAAACAATAATACGAGCAATTTACTACCCGCGGTTATTTATCATTCGTTTCCTATTTAATGAACATAGGAGTCGGTCAAGATTAAACCATTAATCGGGTATCAACACACAAATCACTCACTTGGAGTCTTGCATTTTTGTAAACGATGGGAATGGTCATTTCACGAAAAAAGACTTAAGCAGTGAAGCCCAACTTTTTCCTGTTTGGGCCATCCAAGTTTTCGACTTCAACAAAGATGGATTTGAGGATTTACTTCTAAGCGGAAATCTATTTGAAACAGAGCCAGAAACACCACGCTTGAATGCAGGTTATGGCCTATTGATGCTGAACGATCAACAAGGAAGCTTCGATCCTTTAAGTCCCAATGAAAGTGGCCTTTATTTAAAAGGAGATTTGAGAGACATTGGAATAATCAATGACAACAAGTTTTTGTTTAGTAGAAACAATGAGACCGTTTTGGGATTGAATGCAAAGGAATATTTGAAACAAAAAAAAAGGTCCAATCAGGAATAAATTCCTGATTGGACTTCTTTTTTATTTCGAATTAACTTCAGTTGTTAAAATACAATTCAGTAAAAAATCGAACAACGAATACCGAAGAACGAATACCGATCATCAGAACCACCCGCTTACCATTTCCCATAAATCTTTTCCAAGTATAAAAATCATCAATGGAATGAGGATCAGCATCCCAACCATTTGAGCTTTTTCAAGAAATGCGTCGCTTAATTTTTTACGAGTTATCATTTCATAACCCAAAAACATCATGTGTCCACCATCCAAAGCAGGAATTGGGAGAATGTTCATAAAGGCCAAGATGAAAGAAAGCAATCCAGTAATTTTCCAGAATCTGTCCCACATCCAAACTGGACCATAAATTTTTCTAGCGATCCCAATTGGGCTTTGTAAAGATTCAATGGGATCAATTTCACCCTTAAACATTTTACCTATTCCCAAGGCATTGTAATAAATGGCATCCCAACCTTCACGAGCACCATAAGTAACACTAGAACCCAAGGTATATGGTTTGGTCGTGTTGCTAATTTTGGAATCGAATTTAGGAGCGAACCCCAATTTCCCATTGTCGCCAACTTTCGCTGAAATAGGCAACATTTCACCGCCTCTTTCAATTTCAATTTTGACATTTTTACTCTTATTGGCCTCTAATTCTTTTTGTAAAATCCCAAAATTTGTAATTGCCTTCCCATTAATTTTCTTGATGATGTCTCCTTCTTCCATGCCAGCCTCTTCCGCAGCAGATTTTGGCATTTCCGTTCCATCTTCATTTGTACCAGATGGAAATCCCCAGACTTTTACAGCGTGGTTGATCGGAGCAATTATGCTTTGACCTTGTGCAGTTTTGAACAAGTTGCCTGGTAGGCTTATGTCAACCATTTTACCCGCTCTTTGGACGGTTACATCTCCTCCAAACAACATTTGATAACCATTGACATCTTTGAATCTTTCAGGAAGCGAACCATTGACAGAAACTATTTTATCGCCCGTTTGAAAACCGAGTTTTTCGCCTAGCTCAAAAGCGTAGATTCCTTCTACTTCTTCTGCAGGAATGTAATCTTTTTCATAAGTGGTTAAATAGCCTGCGAAAATGATGATTCCTGTAATAATGTTCATAACAATACCACCAATCATGACGATGAATCTTTGCCATGCGGGTTTTGATCTGAACTCCCAATCCTGAGGAGGTTGTTTCAAAGCCTCCTTGTCCATTGATTCATCGATCATACCAGAAATTTTCACATAACCTCCCAAAGGAAGCCATCCAATTCCGTATTCCGTATCTCCAATTTTTTTGCTCCAAAGGCTTTTTCCCCAAGCATCGAAAAATATAAAGAATTTTTCGCAGCGCATTCCGAAAAATTTTGCTGCAGCGAAATGGCCAAATTCATGAACCAAAACCAACAACGAAAGCCCTGCTATCAATTGCAAAGCCATTATAAGACCTCCAGCCATAATTTTTAGATTTTAGATCTTAGGCTTTAGATTTTAGACCATTACAATTTAGCAAAATGCGTAATTGAAGTTATAAATCTTATCCTAAGCTTAAAATTTTCTTTATTTATATTGAATTGCCAAAAGGCTTTTCATAATTCTAATAAAATAAAACGCATCTATTAGATCTACAGTATAAATGTTAAAAATGTTTATGATTAATCTTGGAGCTAGTTTATTCCACAAAGCCGCAGTCAATTGCAATTTAAAAGCTCCAAAACGGGCAAAAATGCCCTATTTAATCCGATTCTTTAAAAATGAATTGGATTAAGGCGCAAAAATAACAATAATTCTGATGAAAGCTTTGGTGGGCTTTTAAAATATTGCGGTATTAATGCTCAAAGTAGATCCTATTTGGCTGCCAACTACAAATTTCAAATTCCGTTAAAGAAATTCAAGGATTGAAAAGCTAAATGATTGATGATTGGAATTGGCAATAAAATAGAAATCGATTGCGTTTACTTTCGTGAAATATAAGGATGCTTCATAATAAAAAATAAGGAACTTGTTGGGATTACAGTCTTTTACAAGGCCTCTCACTTGGGGAAAATTTTCAGAAATGAAATTGAAAGTATGAAACGATCTAATATATTTAAGGAACCATGGACTTTCTTTGCGATTTATAGTCCAATGATTTTATTATTGATCCTATTATTTCTAGGTCCACTTGATGTTCTATTTTATCTTTTTCCAAGTTTAACTAAGGATAACACTTCAGGCGCAGGATCATGGATTTTCTTGGTATTTATTTGGCTTGTTGCCATTGCATTTCTTACTGTTTTCACTATAACAAAATGTGCCTGGTATTTTAGAAATAACAGCAAGTTATACGATAAGCTTCCTGAAAAGAATGGTAAGTATTTCTTATTTGTTCGTTTTGCAATCCTTCTATTAATTCCAATTCAAGTACTTTATTTATTTGCTTTAATATCTAAATATTTCAGCATAGGCTTTGATGAACCACTGGGCTATAAAATGTTATCACTTAAGTATCTATTTTTCCCATTGTATTTTATAACAGGCAGTTTCCTAGCCAAGAACCTCAATAAATTGGAAAGGAAGACTGATATTCCCTTCACAGATAAATATTTTCTAAGAGATCTATTCCTATTTTGTTTTCTAATAATTGGGATTTGGGTTTTACCCAAAAGGATTCAAAATGCAATTGCTATGGAGGAATGAACAACTTAAGTCAGATTCTTGATCAAAAATTTCAAGTCGGTCAGAAAACCGTCATCTATTCCTATTGTCAAAAATGGGCTTGAAAGAAACATTTTCGCTTTTACTATCTAGCTCAAAAGAACCAATAAAACATTGAACAAACACACTTCGTTTAGGCCCTTAATGTATAAAAAATTTGATTGAAACTAAAATTAGGCTAGAAAATATTTGGAATAAGTCTGAAGGATGAAGATTAAACCTCGGTTATTATTAACTGCAAGGTAGGTTAAATTTGAAAGATTGGAATTTGGTGAAATTTTATTAAACCTCTAACTTTTGTAAGCATCTTTTCGGTGGAGAATATCTGCGATATAAACAATCTCTTTTTCATCATCAATGGCATATAATATTCGATAGTCACCTGACCGAATACGATAACCTTCCCTATCTGTCAACTTTATATATCCATGAGGTCTTGGATCATTTTTAAGACTAGCTAAATCATTGATTAATTGCTCAAATAGATTGGGAGCAAATTTCAAAATCACTTTTCGTGCTGAACGAGAGAATTTGAGTTGATACACTTATTTTGCGAGTTTTTCGTCAGGTATTCCTTTATCCAACCCAATTTTCCTGACCTCCTCGAATGAATACCATTTATCTGATTTCATTCCATCATCAAAAGCTTTTATATCTTCTAATTCCTCTAAGAATTTTTCAAATAATTTCCCATACTCCTTCCAATCTGCAACCAAATGAGTCGTTTCCCCTTTGGCATTTTTGATGTATTGAATACCTGTCATTTCTGTTTATTTTGAACAATACAATATTAAACAATAATTATCAAAATTGCAATTATTATAAAAGTTAAACAAACTCGTTAAACAAATCAAAGTTAAATTTGACAAAACCAGTTGAGTTTGTTTAACTTTGAAAGATGAAAATAGGATACGCCAGGGTTTCGACTCCAGATCAAAAATTGAGGATGCAAACCGATGCTCTTAAAAAGGATGGTTGCAAGAAAATCTTCAAAGAGAAAGCAAGCGGTGCCAAATCGGATCGTCCGGAATTTCTAAAAATGCTGGAACATGTCCGGAAAGGAGATACAGTAGTAGTCTGGAAAATGGATCGCCTGAGCCGATCGATGAAAGATCTATTGAACACCATTAACATCTTTGAAGAAAAAGGCATTGGATTTAAATCTCTCAATGATCCAGTTGATACCACGACTCCGCAGGGCAAACTCATTTTCAACATTTTTTCCTCACTCGCAGAGTTTGAACGTGAGATCATTTCTGAACGCACCAAATCTGGATTGGCTGCAGCTCGTGCCAGAGGACGATTGGGTGGTCGCCCTAAAGGGCTTTCAAAAGAAGCGAAGAATAAGGCTGAATTTGCAGCTATGTTGTATCAGAAACGTGGCAAAGAGGAGCTTTCTGTTTCTGATATTTGTGAACGGGTTGGTTGCTCTAAGCCGACGCTTTATAATTATTTGAGGGTGATGGGGGTAAAGGTTGGGAAGTAAGAACTATATCGTCATAATAAAAAATGGTGCGGAAAGCACGTAGTAAATGATTCTGGAATTTCTAAATTGAATTAACCGTATTTGCATCCAATACTATAGTGGTAAGATTTTCTTGGCAGTTTTATTATTTGAGCCTTAAATGTTACTTATAATCTAACCAATGTCCTGACTAAAATATTCGAAAAATCAATTTCGAAGTTCTATTAGTATGTATTAGAACTATTTATAGAAGCAGAATTAGGGCTTGAAAGGTGAAAATTGAATTCAATAAAATTACAAGCCAATGCAACCTTCCTTAATCAAAATGCGGAATACAAAATGTAAATAAGACAATTATACATTAAAATTGTGTAGCATGTTTTAAACCATTGGATTGAAGTGAAATCAGACGTTTGTTTAACAAATTTCATAAAACTGATTAATTCTTTATAACTTTATAACTTTACAAATTACAACTGAATTAAATCATTAAAACAATTTCATTATGGAAAAGAAAAAAGGCTTATTCGACAAATTTCGTGAAACAGCAGAAGACTTAGTTGAAAACTTACAAGAGGCTGCCAAGGACGAAAAAAACAAAGGCTTATTCGACAAGGTTTTTGGTGAAGAAACCGCAGAGAATAACAAAACCATCACATTAGACAAAGAAGATACAGCCAAAGCCAAAAAGAAAGGTGGCTTGTTTGACAAATGGTTTGGTGGGGATGATGACAAGGAAGAGAGTCCAAAACGTTCTTCCAAAGAAGAGGATACCGTTTTAGAGGAAAAAATGAAAAAATTCGAGGAAAGAGAGGAAGAAGATGATGACGATGAGGAAGAACAGGAAAAGGAAGCAGAAGCACGTGTAGCAGGTTTAGAAGATAAATTTGCAGACATACTAAAGGAAATGCGCTCCAAGCATGAAGTGATCCGAGAAAAATTAGCTTCGGAACATTTAGAAAGAGAACGTGCAATGGCAGCTAAATTAGAAGAAAGACTTCAAAAAGCCAAAGAAAGGTATACTGCCTAATATCCCATTTTTTAATTCATAAAATACTTTATACCATGTCAAGAATAATTACTGGTGCTATTTCAGGTCTGATATTGGGCCTGCTTCAAATGCTTCTTTTGGGTGGTGGGGCTGATTTATTATTGTTTCCTGCTTTGCTAGGGGCTTTAATCGGATTTGTTTCTACCAAAATTGGATCTGTTGGTTTATTAGGTGCTGCAACTGTTGTTGGAGCAGTTGTTTTTCTCATTTCAGCCTTAATTTCTGGTTGGAAAATGATGGATCATACCATTATGGGAGCCATTACTGGCCTATTGATTGGATTAATTATGGCATTTGTTGTGCCTAAAATTCCATTTCTTAATAAAGCAGCAGACCTGATAGCTTCAGACCAAAAACGCATAGAACAATAACAAATATTAATAATAAAATTAAATCTAAATATTATGCCAAAGAAAAAAGGCGGAAAAGGCGGAAAACCTGAATGGGTTGAAGAAATGCAAGAAAAACGCAAAGAGCACAAGGAAGAGATGAAAGAGAAAAGAGAGGAAATGAAGGAGGCTCGAAAAGAACATAAAGAAGAAATGAGAGAAGCTCGAAAGGAAGGAAAAGAAGAGCGTAAAGAAGAGAGAGAAGAGCGCAAAGAAGAGCGTAAGGAGGAAAGGGAAGCTCGAAAAGAGGAAAGAAAAGCTGGCAAAGGAAAGGGCAAAGGAAAGGGCAAAGGAAAAGGCAAAGGAAAAGGCCGAAAGGATGATGATGACTCAGAAGAGGATTCAGAAGAGGATGAAAGCGGTGAAGGAGCCGAAGAGCGCAAAGCTAGAAGGGAAACTAAGAAAGCTGAAAGAGAAGCTGAAAGAGAAGCAAAAAAAGCCGAAAGAGAAGCCGATAAAGGCAAAGGAAAGGGCAAATAAGCCAATCCGTATTTAGACCAAGCTAAAATCGCTTTGAAAGAAATTTCAACAACAAAGTTATGAGACCATAGGGAGCAGTTATATCTTAAATTCTGCTCCTTATTTTTCTCAACACCAATAAACCATCAATATTTAAAATAGACTATTCAAACAGAATTCTGAAATTCTGTTAACAGGATACATATGTCTTATTGCTAAAATTAATCATGAAATTATGTGGAATTTAAATCGAATAACTTCAGCTCTTTTGTTATTCTTATTCATTTTTGTTGCTTGTGGAACAGCAAGTCAAGAAGAAGATGTAAGCAAAGAACTATTGGAAGTTGAAAAACAAATGGAAGAGTCTGCAAAAAAAATAAAGGAAAAAACGGATGCAGTAGAGGCGGAGATTGAAGAATTATTAAAAGACATTTAAAAATACTAAAAATGAATATTAAAATAAGTTTTATCATTTGTTTGCTTTGTTCCCTCCAATTTTTGTTTTCACCAAGTACTGTAATGGGCCAAAAGGGAAAAGGGAAAGCAGAACAAGCTGCAAATAAAGGGAAAGGAAAAGCAGAACAAGCTGCAAATAAAGGAAAAGGGAAAGTAGAAGAAGCTACAAATAAAGGAAAAGGGAAAGCAGATCAAGCTGCAAATAAAGGAAAAGGGAAAGCGGAAGAAGCCAAAAGCAAAGGGAAAGGAAAATCTGAAGAGGCAAGAGCAAGGGCAATGGAAAAAACCAAAGGGGCTGAAAATGCTTTGAAAGGAAGTCAAAAAAGAACAGAAATGCTTCAACAAAAAATTGATCGAGCAAAAGAAAAACTAGCTCAAATCAAGGAAGAAGGCAAATTGCCAGAACAAGCCATTGCTGCAAAAGAAAAACAAATTGAAAGGGCAGAACAAAAATTGGAGGAGCTTGATAAGCTCTTGGGTGAAGAAGGAGAAAAAATAAAGAAAGGAAAAGGGAAAGGTCAAAATGCTGGAAATAAAGGCAAGGGCAAATCCGGTGAGTCTGGAAACAAAAGTAAAGGAAAAAATAATTAGAATTTTATGAAGTTAATCACATTTATAACAACATTGTTTTTGTTCACCGTTTGGCTATCGCCTAGTCCTTTACAAGCCCAAAAAGGAAAGGATAAGGATCAAACTGAGCAAACCAAAAAATCTAAAAAGAAAAAAGGTATGAAAAAATGGAAATATGAGGACAAGCTTGGAAAAATGAAAGACAAGCATAAAGACAAAATGGGGAAGATCAAGGATAAGCACAAAGATAAAGTGGGGAAGATGAAGGATAAGCACAAAGATCAGCTAGGCAAACTCAAAGACAAATTTGAGGACGCAAAAGAAAAAGCCTCTAAAGAAGAGAAAGAGGAGTTGAAGACGGCTTATGAAGCTGAAAAAGAGGAATTAATCGCAGCTTACGAAGCAGATAAAGAAACTCAGGTCACTGAATGGGAAAGCGAAAAAGAAGTTCTAAAAGCTGAATACGAAACCAAAAAAGCAGAACTCGAAGAAGAATACCAAGCCGGTAAAGAAGACTGAGGATTTAAATTGTTTTAGATACTGGTATTGTTTAATATCATTCCTTTTTAATGATTAGACTTTTTTGCTAAATACTATCAAATTTAAATTTTAACTCTAGGTAAACCATTAGTAATAAAGGCAATCATAAATGTATCTTTTAACAAGAAATTATTTAAAAAATTAAAAACCAAAAACATGAAAAAATCACTTTCAAAAATTCTGTTTCTATTCGCTATTCTATTTTCAGTAACCGTATCTGCACAAAAAGGGGATGATGATCCACCTAGGGGTATCGATTGCAAAACTGCCTTTCAAGATTTGAGACAGCAATTCAATGAAGATAAAAAAGAACTAAGAGAGAATTTTCAAGATGCCAGGAAAGAAATTCAAGAGGAATTTCAAGAGGCAATGCAAAATGCAGACAACAACGATGATCGAGAAGCTGCCAAAGAAGCAAGAGGTGATGCTAGAGATGCCGCTGAAGAAGCTTTTGATACGGAGATGGATGCTGTTTCGGATGCTTTCGATGCAGAAATGGACATACTAGAAGAAGAATGCGGTGCTAGAGGTGACTCAGGTGATTCTGGAGACTCAGGAGACTCAGGAGATTCTGGCGACTCTGGTGATTCTGGCGACTCTGGTGATTCAGGTGACTCAGGAGACTCAGGTGACTCAGGTGACTCAGGTGACTCAGGTGACTCTGGTGATTCTGGCGACTCAGGTGACTCAGGTGATTCTGATGACAAGGGTAATGATGACGAGGTAGACGAAGATGAGGGAGAGCAAAGAAAAGGAAAGGGAAAAGGAAAGGGAAAAGGAAAAGGAAAAGGAAAGAAAGGCGGTAAAGGAAAGAATAAGTAATTATTTCCTTTAAGCTAAAACTGAATAAGCCAAAGAATGCTGCATAGTTTCACCTAATCAATAGCACTCTTTGGCTTTCTTTTAAATTAAAAACTATGAAAAAAAATATTTTTATTATTACGATTTTATCATTCCTATTATTCTCTTGTGAAAATAGTGATCAAAAGATAGACAAAGCTTCAAAAGATGCTAAAAACATTATTGAAAAATTAGGTGATAAAACAGACAATATTCTTGAAAAAACAAAGAATAAAATTGCCGATTCCAAAGGAAAAATTGAGGAGTTTTCTTCAAAAGCAAAGGATATTAAAGATAAAATTGGTTCTGAAGCCAAAGATTTAGAGGGCAAATTAAAGAAAACTTCAAAAAAGCTTCAAAAAGAAGTTGATGGAGTTTTAAAAGAAACCTCTAAAACTGTTGAATCTGCCAAAGAAAAATTTGACCAATAAAGATGTCTTTTGGTGGGCAATTTTATTCTATTTAAATAAGTCCAAACCCTCAAACTTAAGCCATTCTATATCTCCTTACTCTATTGATCTTTGGTTTCCAATAGCTCGATTCACTTACATTGGTAATAGTTATTCCTTGAGAAGAAGAGGCATGGATCATCTTAATGTCTTCGCCTAGATCTGAAACAACGATTCCGACATGAGTGACTTTAGATCTGGATTTTCCAAAAAATATCAAGTCGCCTTTGCGAGCTTGTGAAAGGCTTATAGAGGAACCTTCTTTTGCTTGGCTTCCAGATGTTCTTGGGATATTAATATCTGCATTTTCAAAAACGTGTTGGGTAAATCCAGAACAATCAAAACCCATTGACGATTTGCCACCAAACACATAAGGTGTGCCCTTATACTTTTCAGCAAAATTAATCAGTTGATCAACATCTTTTATTGAAGCAAGATTATTCGATTTTTTAGATGCTTTAATTGGAGATTTCATAGCACTTTTACTTGTTCTCCCTTTCTTTTTATTAAAGCCTCTTCTTTTTCTTTTGGCTCTTTTTTTTTCTCTTTGTTTTTTCTTGAAACGTCCCATTGCATTATTAATAATTCAAGCAAATATACACAAACCATTTGAGAAATAAATAACCTGTTATGAAAGCAATCCAATTTTAATAAACGGTGTCATTGGACAATTGTAGAGTAGCATTTTTTAGAATCAAGGGCGCATGGCTTAGCTCGCCTTCAGGGTTCAGGAGCAAAAAAGAGCTGAACTAACATTTAGTCTCGTATTCAATTATTCCCGATACCTTTGCAATCCATCCAAGATTATATGATCTGACTTTTGATACCTAAAGAACCAGTAGTAAATCTGTTTTTAATTAGATTTAAATATATTTGATTAAACCAAGCTGTTTGAAATATATCCATTACATTGTAATGCTGAAATTATTCACAATTACCAGAACCTCAAAATGTCTTACACTAGTTATAAGGAAAAAATAACAACTCTTTTTTCTGGATCAATTTGGAAAAAATTATGGAAACTCTTCTTTTGGGGAAGCATCTTTCTATTCATTTCTTTTTTTACATTTTACTTTGCTATTTTAATTGGGCTTTTTGGTAAAATTCCTTCCAGAGAAGAACTAAAAGCCATTAAAAACCCTATTTCATCTGAAATATTTGCCGCAGATGGTAGCCTATTAGGAAAATTCTATATCGAAAACAGAACCCACACTAGCTACGAAGATTTACCTGAACATTTAATCAAAGCATTGGTTGCAACTGAAGATGTTCGTTTCTACAAACACAATGGAATAGATTATAGAAGCTATGGTCGAGTGCTAATAAAGTCTATTTTACAAGGCAATAAAAGCGCAGGTGGTGGAAGTACAATCAGTCAACAACTCTCTAAAAATCTATTTCCAAGGTCAAGATATTCATTCCTGACAATGCCCGTCAATAAAATAAAAGAGGCCATTGTTGCACGTCGTTTAGAAAGTGTTTATTCCAAAGAGGAAATACTGACACTTTATCTCAATACCGTTTCTTTTGGTGAAAAAGCTTTTGGTATAGCAACAGCTTCAGAACGGTTTTTTAGTACAAGTCCTCAGGATTTAGCTTTAGACCAAGCGGCTGTATTAGTCGGGATGCTAAAAGCAACTTCTGCATATAGCCCAAGACTAAATCCTGAAAAAAGCAAAACGAGAAGGAATGTTGTCATTAACCAAATGCTCAAAGCCAACTATGTCGATTCTCTTACAGCAGATGTTGCCAAAAAGTTACCCTTAAATTTAGCTTACAATCGCAGATATCAAAAAGATGATCCTGTTCCTTATTTTAGGGAAGTACTCAAACAAACTTTAAAACCTTGGTTGGAAACTTATGAAAAATCGGATGGTACAACTGGAAATCTTTTTACAGATGGCCTGAAAATTTACACTACCATAGATCCCAAAATACAACAATACGCAGAGAGGGCTGTAGAAGAGCACATGAAAAATCTGTTTTTTACTTTCAAAGAAAGTTTGAATGGTGGCAAACCTTGGGGAACGAACCAACAAATCATTGAAGATGCAAAAAAAAGATCACATCGCTATATCAGTATGAAAGAGCAGGGTTTTAGCGAATCCGATATCGACAATGCTTTCAAAGAATTGGTAGAAATGGAAGTTTTTAGTTGGAATAAAAAAGAAAAAGAAGCACAAGTTCGTATGTCTCCCGCCGATTCATTAATGCATTACCTTTATTTTATGAATGCAGGTTTTATGGTTCTAGATGCCAAGACCGGAGACATTAAAGCTTGGGTAGGGGGAATAGACCATAAGTATTTCAAACAAGACCGTGTTTCCAGCCCTAGGCAAGTGGGTTCAACGTTCAAGCCTTTTGTCTATGCCTCTGCCATTGAAGACGGGATTGATCCTTGTAAATATTACAGCAATGAACAACGTGTTTATAAAAATTACAAAGATTGGTCTCCTAGAAATTCTGATGGTAATTATGAAGGATCTTATACACTAAAAGGAGCCCTAAGTAAATCTGTTAATACGGTTTCTGTTGAAGTGTTATTCGATGTAGGAATAGATTCAGTTGTTAAGATGGCTCAAAACTTGGGTATTATCAATGACATACCTAAAGTACCTTCGATAGCTCTTGGATCAGCGGAGTTAAATGTTTTGGAAATGACTGGAGCATATACCACTTTTGCCAATAATGGATTGACTTCTCACCCTAGACCCATTCTAAAAATTGAAGATTACCAAGGGAATCTAATCAAAGACTTTAACACAGAAGAGCAGAAAAAGAAAGAACGTAATCTCAGTGAGGAAACCAATGCCATTATGGTGGAAATGTTGAAAGCAGTCGTAGACAATGGCACGGCAAAATCATTGCGACAACAGTACGGTTTGTATGGTGAAATGGCTGGAAAAACAGGAACAACCCAAGATCAAACAGATGGTTGGTTTATTGGTTTTACACCTGATCTTGTGGCTGGAGCTTGGGTAGGTGGCGAAGATAAAAGAATTAGATTTAGTACCACTAAGTTGGGACAAGGCGCAAAGACAGCCTTGCCAATTTGGGCTTTGTTCTTTAAATACTTATATGAAGATCCAGACTATAGACATTTAGCCAATAACAAGTTCCCCACTCTAAATAAAGAGCTTGCTGAGCAAATTGATTGCCCCATTTCTAGTAAATATCGTCCTAACGAAAAAGGCGAAATTGAAGAAGTAGAAATTGAAGAGGAGGAGGAATTGAGTTTGGTTGAAAGGTTTAGAAGGAAATTAAACCCTAAAAGGGAAAAGAAAGAAATGGAAAAGCAAAGGAAAAAGAAAGAGCGGGAAGAGAAAAAGCGGAGGAAAAAGAATAGATAGTATTTGTTTGTTAACTTTCAATTACTTACAAGCCAGTTAACCAAAACGGTCATTATATTTAACTCAAGTAAATTATCTTAATTCAAATGCTTTTAATTTTTATTAACCAAATATAAAAAAAATTGTTGTTTATTGCATTTACATAACTGATTTTACGTTTATAAGTAATTGCTTAATAGTATCTGGCAGAAAACTCCTTAGTCGATTAAAAATCTGATTTCAATGACATTTGCTTAATCCACCAGAAGATGTTAGGAAAATGTTTGAGCCTATCGGGATATTCCTTGATAGTTTGGGGTTCATCAGTTGATTGAAATGCTTGAAAAAATTGGAGGTGGTGAAAGCCTTAAATGATGGTCTAAAAATAAATGCGATAGAAATTGAATTCTATCGCATTCATTCGATTGATATTATTGATAAGTGCTGTTTGTGTCGAGAATTTAACTGCGGTTTTCTGCCATTATCAGAACATTTTTTAACGGTTCATCTTCATTCTAGGGCCATCAATCATAGCTGCATAATCTGCGACAGATTGATTTCCAATAAACAACCACAACATATTCTCCTTTCTCATTGATGGCACTAAGACGTTTCATAAACTCTGGTTGTTTGCTCGTGAAATCTTTCTCAGTTGTAGCATCCCTTAACTGAAAAGCCGAAGCATCGACATTGGCTTTGGCATTAAATGAGATTTCTTCTATGATTCCACCTTTTGGGGACATTTTTTCAGAAGGAGAAGAACAACTGGTGATTCCAAGAAATAATATGGCCAAGCATATTAAGTATCACATATTTTTAATTTTTAAAATGATGATGAGTTTATTTTTAACCAATAACTTCTATCAATGAAGCTCCTCCTTTTGCATTGTAAACTTTTTTATCATGAAATTTTTCAGGATTCGATTTCAAGAATTTTAAAAACGGTTTGGTGCTTCGAAAGCCAACATTATCGGTATAGATCAAAGTTCCTTTTTTAAGTTTGGGTTCGAGCATTTTGACGATTGGTAAATACAGTTCATTCCAACCATCGAGTAAGAGAAAATCAATCCCATCAGGCACCTCTTTTAAAGTTTCCAATGCATCGCCTTCTCTCAAATCTATCCACTTATCTAATCCAGCATTGTCAAAGTTTTCTTGAGCTATTCTGCACTTATTGGCCAATAATTCTGAACTGATTACTTGCCCATTTGTCTCTTTGGCAGCAGCAGCCAAGTAAATTGTAGAAATACCAAAAGAAGTCCCAAACTCAACAATATTCTTGGCCTGTT
Organism: uncultured Chitinophagales bacterium; assembly: GCA_937927195.1. GTDB lineage: Bacteria > Bacteroidota > Bacteroidia > Chitinophagales > UBA2359 > JAHDGP01. The sequence goes on along the minus strand of CALBCY010000206.1, from coordinate 8,651 downwards.
TTTGTACCAATAGATCATAAATAAATTCTCCTTGATCTTTGCTTATAGATATAAATGCATCTTTCATATCTGATGGTTCCAATTTTCTAAAGATGGCTTTACTCGCCCCCTTGATTACTGTAAACATTTGCGAAGATGCTTTTTTATGTAATCCGTTTAGGGTTTCTAATATTTGCTTGTCCTTAATTTTATGCATGCTTTTTTATTGTTTTAGAAGGTTCCATTTTTGATTGGTCTATCCTCCTATTGATTGCAACTGAAACGAGTCATTACTTTCACTGTTTTTGAGTAAAAAAAGAGGGCGTAATAAAAAAACATTACCCCCTCAAGCATCTTTCAACTCTTTTGTAGTTAGATCTCCATTTTACTAAAACCAATCAACTCCTGGATCTCTAGAGAAAAACACCGATCAGCACAAAGAATATTACTTTGTATAATTTCATATTAGGTTAAATATTAGATTTAACAAATTGAACTAGAATTTTCCGTTGGTGTTTTTCCATTCAGATTCAGCTGAAATGGGAGCAATTACATCCCAATGTTCTACAATCTGCCCATTTTCTAATCTGAACAGATCATAAAAAGCAGTGTGCTCGCCTTTGCCAAATTTTCCTTCACTCATTGACAATACGAAATTCCCTTCCCCTAAAACTTTATGCATTTTGGTGTATTCCATTACCAATCCATTTTCAGCAAAATATTTCATTGCGGCACCAAAACCATCCAAACCATCTGCTACAGCAGGGTTGTGTTGAATGTATTTAGTTGGATTGATATAAGTAGTCAATTTATCGTTTTGATGGTTCAGAAGAACATCTTCAATAAATCCTTTAATGGTAGCTTTGTTCGCCTCCGTTTTATCTTTATCGGTGATGTCCGTAGTACCATCTGTTTGGGTTCTTCCACTAGGGTTTGCAGGTTGAATCTCTAACAAATTATCCCAGTGTTCTACAATAAGACCATTTTCAAATCGGAATACATCGAAGCCAATTTTGGGACCGAAAAAATCATATTCAGTATGTGTAAAGACAAAATCACCATCCTCAAAAGCTCTTACGACTTTTGCTTTAAATCCTCCTGGAGGTGCATGATGCATGACTTCACCAAAACCAGCCAAACCATCTCCAACACTCAAATTGTGTTGAATGTACTTTTCAGGGTTGATGTAAGAAATTGGCGTTTGGTCACCAGTATTAAAACTATTCAATAATGCGACTACTTTTTCTTTTTGGGTTAATTCCATTTTCGTTTAATTTTTAGAAGTTTTAGAATTGGATCTATCAGCTGTGCATTATTGTCTAAACAATAAAGTCATGACGACGAATGTAGCTTGGCTGAAATCTCCATTTACTTTCGTTTATTAAGGTGAAATAATAAACACAAAGTTAGGTATGAAGAAGACAATCTAAGTGGTGAAAATCTGCTAAAGAACTGTCAAAATGGGAACAATGATTAATGCGCCTTTCGAAATATTTCTGGTGAGCTGCCTGTGAATTTCTTAAAATATTTAAAAAAATTGGTCGGATCGTCAAATCCTACAGTATAGGCAATTTCTTTTATGGAATGGTCAGTGCTGATCAATAATCTCTTTATTTGAAGGATTGTTATTTCATCAATAAATACTTTTGCGGATTTATTGACAACGCTATTCACTATATTATTTACTGTTTTGGTGGAAACACTTAACTTTTGTGCATAAAACTGGACTTTTTTACTTTTAAAACAGTTTTCCTCCACAAGGTTTTGAAATTCTAAAAATTGGGATAAATATTTTTTCTTTTCCAAGAATTGCCCATTCTCAGATTTAATGCGGAATAGTTTCGTAATTATTATGTGCAAAACGCTTCTAGTAATTCCAATGGAATAATCGTCTCTAAATTTATATTCCCGTTCTAACTGTCTTACCAAAGTGGCAAAATCAGAAAACTCATTGTCTCCTATTTGCAACTTTAATTTTGGAAAACTCAATAAGTCATTGAACAGTTGCATCGATTTTAAGGCTTCCAATCTATTCAAATGACTGAGCATAAATTCCTCAGTAAAAATCAATAAATAACCTTTTACATTTGGGCTTCTGAAAAACTTATGAATTTGGTCTTTCCTGACCAATAGAACGGTACCTTTTGTATAATTGTAATCAGTGAAATCAATTGTGTGATATCCTTGTCCTTCATAGACGAAAAAGATAATGTAGAATTTTACAATGTGGTTCTTACCAATATTATGATCTAACTTTCTTTTTAACAGCTCCTCTATTTTGACAATTTCAAAGTAAGATTTGGGATTGTCTTGATTGTCATAGTTTACTTGTTTGAATTTTTCTTTCATCTAAACTTTGAGAAATTGGGTCGAATTTATTCAAATATAAAATATTATTATTAAAAAAATTAAACAAGCAAAATTGGCTGTCAAGCCAATGCAGCTTGGTCCGACAATTTGGTAGCAACAGCGAAAAGAATGGTTTGTAAATTAAACACAAAGGCGCAAAGGCACAAAGAATTTTCAGTGGAACTTAAAAAATCCAACAATCAAAATTGGCTGTCAAGCCAATGCAGCTCGGTCCGACGATTCGGGACCAAAAGCAATGGCAAAGTCGAGCCAGTTCGACAATTCGACAATTCGTCGATTCGAATCCAAAAACGAAAGCCGTCCCAATGTTCGACCAAAAGGCCGCAAAGGCCGTCCTCTCCTTATCTAAAGACCTCCACAGATCCTTTGATAACATCTACAGCACTCGTTTCTGGATTGGTTATTTCTATTACATAAAAATAAGTTCCTACTGGAAGTTGCTCGCCGTTGTTTTGCCATGTCCCATCCCACCAAGTTCCATCATTTCCGTATTCGAATTGATTGTAGACAACAGACCCCCAGCGATTAAATATGGTTATTTCATTTTGCGCAAAATCTCGGCACTCGGCCAATGGAATGATTCTAAAGACATCATTAGAATTGTCATTGTTAGGTGAAATACCGCCCATGATTTCAAGCTCACAATCGACCGTAATACGGATCGAGACCAAGGCAGTGTCACATAAACCTGCAGCGTTGCAAATAATGTATTCAAACATATCGACTCCTAAATATCCTGTATTGGCTTGGTAAACGATCATTCCATCTTCTATAAAAATGGTTCCGTTTTCAGGATTTGTGTATTCATAGATATCCAATTCACCTTCCAAAGGATTGATGTCGTTTTCTGTTACATCGAAAATAACAGGATCCAATGGCCCAGCATTGTAAATATCATTGTTGGCAATGGGAGGAAGTGCTTCTTCAACTGTAATAAAAACGGTCGCAGCAGAACCATTCACGTTTCCACAAGTATTATCAGGATTGAATATGCTGTAAGTAAATTCATCAGGACCAAAATAATTATCGAAAGGGGTGTAAACAATAGATCCGTCTTCGAGCAATTCTATAAACCCATTATTGACTGGATCAATTAGCTGAACATTAACATTCCCTTGGCTTGGGAATTCATCATTGTTTAAAATAAAGATTGTATCCGCTCCGAGATTATAGATGGTCACTGAATCATTGTTGGCTTGTAATTGATCTACTATCTCGATCGTCCAAACAGCAGTTTCACATCCTATACCGTCTACACAAGCTGCATAAACCAAACTGTCAATCCCTGTAAATCCTATTGTTGCTTGATAAGAGATGATTCCATTTTCAATATTTCCAGTGTTGATGGTTCCAAAAAATGGTCCACTTACAACATAAGCTGAATCCATTTGTCCTGGCGTATCGTTTGCAAACAAATTAAATGCACAAGCAGCTCCATCTTCAATTATCGTATAATCATCTATGACATTTAAGCCATCGATAATATTGATCTGAACAGTGATTGTATCACAAAGTGGATTATCCACCTGAACATCTTCGATATCGCATGGCCCATCATAATTTGTCGTTATATCCTTACCGTCATCACAAACCACCAAAGTCACCTCGTCTGTTCCTATGGCACCAAGATTGGCCGTATACATTAAACAAGTATCCGTCAACAATTCTATACTTCCCGAATCTGGCCCATCCAAAACACTCAGTGTGGTGAATTCACCAAAAGATGCAGAGGCATTGTTGTCATTAATTGTCAAACAAAAATCGGTTGATCCGTTTTGAGGAACCGAAACTGGACCCTGGCTAACTTCTGGTGGGAAGTTTTCTGGAAATACCAAGTAGTTAATAAATATCGTATCACATAAACCTTCTGTATCACAGATTTCAATAATAGCAAAATCGACATCACCAGTATAATTCGGATCGCCAACGTAAACCAAACAATTATCATCATTGACAAACAAACCATCACCAAAGAAAACACTGTCCACCAATATGCTTATATCAAAATCTTCATAGAGATCACTGTCATCTGTTACTTCAAAACAATACGCAATATCGGTATTCACGGTAGTTGGAAGGCAAATACTGTCAGATTGAATTATCGGAGCCGTATTGGGTTCTCCTTGAACCGTCAAACAAAGTAACAATGTATCGCATTGAACAATCGTACTGGTATCACAAGCTATTACAATAACTTCATCTGGTCCCTGATAACCTAGGTCAGGTGTATAAATCACTTCATTCAAACTTACTTGAACTTCTCCGTTAGATGGACCTTGAACATCTGTAATCAGAATAAAATCATCTAGTCCAGCTTGTATATCTGGATCAATGATGCCTGGCATATCAAATATTAACTGTTGGTTCAAAAAGGTTTCCTGACAGTATTCTGAAATAGGCAATCCGTTGGAATCCACCCATTGTGGTCCACCCAAATCGCAAGGGCTGACAAAAACCATTAAAGTATCTGTATCCGAACAGCCAGTTACAGAATTCGTAACTGTTACAACATATTGAGTCGTTTGATTTGGATCGGCAACTGGATTGTCTACAATGGTGCTGCTTAAACCACCTGCGGGAGACCATTGATAAATATCTCCACCAGTTGCAAGCAATTGTGCTTCTTCTCCTTGACAAATACTGACATCAGAACCTGCGTTGGCTATTTGGTCGGCAACGCTTATCGTTATGGTGTCTCTTGTTCCACAATTGGTTGCAAAAGTATATTCAACTTCTAAGACATAAGTAGTTGTCACATCTGGGAAAGCCAAAGGATTGGCAATATTCGGATCACTCAAACCTTCTTCGGGAGTCCATTGATAAGAAATCGCACCTCCGGTCTGGTCATTAAGCTGCAAAGTATCTCCTTTGCACAACACCAAATCTTCGCCTAAATTAGGGACATCAATTACGGTAACGGTGTATTCCATTGAAATAGAATCACAAGCATCATTTCCACCCACATACATAAATGTAGTCGTTGAATCTGGTGTAATATTTAACTCCATTTCATTTCCCAAAACCTCATTGCTGCCTGCAATCATCCAAGCATGTGTACAAAGGTTTCCTTCTGCCACCAAAGTGATGTTGTCTCCCAAACAAATGGTATTGGGTCCAGTCAATTCTAACTGAACTGGAGCAATGGCAACATCGTCGATGTAATAGTAGGCCGTATCGCCAGCACCAATATTATTCGCATTTAATTCAAAATCACTAATTTCATAAAAGTTACCCAGTGTTAAATATGCATAGGGCTGGTCGGCAACAAAGATGGATGAAATTTCACGCCAACCATCTGTTTCAATAATTTCAAAACTTTGATTTCCGATTTGTGGTTCCAAATCATCATTGTCTGGATCGACTTCATCTACTGAAAAGTTGATTCCAATATTATCTATGGCAAATCCACTTTCAGGTGCTAAATGCACCTTGAAACCTACACAATATTGTTCTCCTACAATTAAAGGAGCAGAAAGTCTTGTTGCCATGAAAGTATTGTAGGCACTTCCATTGACATACGCCACAATTCCAGCATAAGCATCTCCTTGGAATGGCAAGACTGAATTTCCATAAGCATTGTTTGGAATGCCAGTAACTCCATTGTCGGAACAGGCGTTGTAATAGTCTGCTGTATTTTCCGTTGGTGAATACCAATCGCTGGCCATTTCAATTTGATCTAAATCTGAAGGACAGCCATCATAAAATTCGAAACCTGGATTGAAAATAATATTTGCAGGATCACAAGGATCGCAGATGGCATCAACCAATACAGTTTGTGCCGAGAAACTAGAACAGCCACCAGGATTGGTAATGGTCAAAGTAGCAACATAGATTCCAGCAGCAGGATAATAATGTCCTACACTTCCAGCATCCGTTGCATCTATAATTTCATCATTGTCAAAATCCCATTCATAAGTTGCACCTGGATCTATTCCCTCCGAAAGATCGACGAAGGCAACCACATCCTGAAAACAAGAGGATGCAACAGAAAAAATAGCTTCTGGTTTTGCAACAACATTTACATTGATAACTTCTTGGATCAAGCAGGCCTCTTTGTTTACTTCCAAAACAATTTGGTAATTGCCAGGAGTTGAGGGCAACCAGTTGAAAGATTCGTTGACACTTACAATGTTATCAGGATCATCTGCAAAGTACCATTGGTAATCACAAAAACCTGTTGGAGCATCAAACATTAAAAATTCTCCCTCACAAATACTGGTATCTGGTATTTCAAGAATAGGCATTTCAGTAATAGAAACATCGTCTAAATAATAATAAGAAGAGGCGATGTTTGTTGGGTTCGCTGGTAAAGCAAAAATATTCGAATTGGCATCAGAAGAAAAGTTTCCAATGGTTATCCAGCTTGCGTTTGTATCGGCAATGAAAACATCACTTATGCTTACCCAATCAGTTTTATCAGAAATAACACCATTTGGGTTAACTATTTGTGGAGTGAAATTCAAGGGTAATTCACCTTGCCCTGAAATTGAATCAGCAGAAAGGTAGGCACCCAAATCTTCCACTGCAAAAGCAGAAAAATCTGATAAACTCACATTGAAACTTACACAATATGCTTTCCCTTGTTCCAATGGTTCTTCCAAACCTATACTTGCATATTCACGATACTCTTCTAAACTGCGATAAGCAAAGAAACCAAGATAACCGTTTCCGGAAAGTGGTTCTTGTGAACCGAAAGTATTGTCTGGTACATCCAAAGAATTGAATTCGTTGATCGGTTCAAAGCAAGGATGAAAGAAATCGGTTGTTCCATCGGTTGGCTGAAACCAATCGGTGATTCCTGATAAGCCAAGCAAATCTGTTGGACATTCTGTGAAACTTTCGAGGTTAGGATTGGGAACAAAATTGAACGGATCCAAACATGGATCACAGATTGGATCTACTAAAATCTGATCGACCAATTCTGAAAAGCAAATATCATTGTTAGAGACCGTTAGTGAAACCAAGAATATTCCAGGTTCTGTAAACACATATTCAGCCACTCCCGACGTTGTAGCATCGATGGTTCCATCGTTGTTAACATCCCACTCATATATGGCTCCTGGCATTACATTGGTCGACAAATCGATTAGTTGTGCTGTTCCACCAACACAAGCATTGGCGTAGGTGAAATTGACCTGCGGAATTTCGGTAGCTTCAATGTATATTGTATCGGTTACTACACAAGAACCAATTGTTGCTTCAACAATGAAAGTTGTTGTTTCAATAATTTCAAATTCAAAATCGCCATCGGTACTTAATATGGTTTCAGGATCCCCCATTGGATACCACATAAAAGTTGCATCGGGAATATTGTTGGCACTAAGACTAACCGTTTGGCCAGTGCAATAAGATAAAGAGTCTATTGCCCCCAAAACATTACTGGGAACTTGGCGAAGGCTAACATCGTCTATAAAATAATAAGTATCCAAGGTGTCCGTTGTTCCAGGATCGGCCCCGCCACCCAATGTGTTTTGATTGCTGTAAAAGTTTCCAATTGTTAAATTGCTATAGGCTGCGTTGGCGACAAAAGTTCCACTCAATAAAACCCAGTCTTCTTCTTGCCCAATAATCCCATCCATATTGACATATTGAATATTGGCTGGAATGATTCCATTGGTGGTAAAATCGTCCATTTGTGTGCTTAAGGAAAGGCCAATGTCTTGTATTCCGAAAAATCCATAGATGAAATTATCCGCCAAACTGACTTTCATTTCAAAACAATAAGTTTCCCCTAGTTCAAGCGGCTGAGTGAATTCATTGCTTAAGTATTCTCTTTCATTCCCTTCACTGTAAACCTTGATACCAGCATATCCACTTCCCGTGGCAGCATCTTGTGAACCATAAATATTTGATGGCACGGCAACATCTGTTCCATTGGCACAAACATTAAAGTAATCAGGTGTTCCCAAGCTAGGTGAATACCAGTCATCTGTATTAGACAATTGATCAGGCAAAGAGGGGCAAATCACAAAGCTTTCAAAGCTTGGATTTGGGACGAGATTCTGTCCATTTAATCCTGAAAAACAGGAAATAAAAACAGAAACAGTAAGGACTAAAAATAGATAATTGTTTTTCATAACCATATCCTAAAAGATCAAATATTGAGTGATATGAGACTCATCAAGGATAAAAATATAAAGCTTATAGCCTAGACCTTTGGCTTAGATTCAAAATTTTAATAAATATCCAATTATTGATGGCGCATAATTGACTCTTACAATATAAATAAATTAGCTGTAAGAATAATCACAAAGATACCAAAGTATTTGATATTGAATGAGTTCTAAATGGGTCAAATTTGG
>CALBCY010000205.1 GCA_937927195.1 uncultured Chitinophagales bacterium | reverse complement strand
ATTTTCGATGAAATGAGCTGTTCTGCAAATTTTGACAGTTTTGACCAATGGTTGTATTTTGTTTCTGGCTGTAAATATTTTCTTTGGTATTTTTGACTTTTAAGATTCATGAATTCGAGCTTCTTATTGATTCTTGAATTAACTCATTACAGTTAAACCAAAAGCTAACAGCTAATGGCTTCCCTAACTATTTTAATAAACTAATCCTAACCTTCTTTTTCTTCAATCGGCTGTTGTTTAATACAGAAACCAGTTTGCCTGCTTTTTGTTTCGGAACAGCGACAAAGGCACAGTCTTGCATGAGTTCGATTATTCCCAATTCATTCTTTTCAAGCTTACCTTGCTTGAAGAATAATCCTGCAATGTCTCCTTTTGAAATTTTATCTTTTCTTCCTCCTAAAATATAGAGGGTGCTCCACTTAGTAGGAAGTATAGTAGGAAGAATAGTTGGAAGGGTTTCCTGATCAATGTCAATAGAAAGTTTTTCTTCGACCGCTCCTTCAATAAACTCGGGCAGCTCTTCCCCTTCCCATTTCAAAATGTAGGCCGTTCCGCCGCTGTTCATTCTGGCAGTTCTTCCATTTCTGTGGGTGAATTCGGCCAATCTTGTTGGTAACTGAAAGTGTATGATGAAATCCAATTCAGGCACGTCAATTCCACGCGCGACAAGATCAGTAGCCACTAGCAAATTATGGGTGCCATTTCTGAATTTTACCAAGGCTCTTTCTCGGTCCATTTGTTCAAGTCCACCATAAAAGCAATCGTGTTCGATGTTATTGTCTTCAAGGAATTCACTGAGCCAGTTGATGGTGTCCTTGAAATTGCAAAAGAGTATTCCTCTGCCGTTTCCAATTTGTTTGAGGAGATCGAGCAGGGTATCTAGTTTGTCTTTCTCAGGAGCGACGATCGTGCTGAGTTTTAATTGGTCATTGCCATCTTTGAGGAAATTTAATTCTACAGGATCGTTGATTTTTACGAAGTCGGGAATTTGCAGTTTCTTGGTCGCAGAGGTCAAAATCTTTTTATCGACAGCTGGCAATGCTAAAAGGATTTCTTTCATTTCTTTTTCAAAACCAGTCTCCAAAGATTTGTCAAATTCATCTAAAATGAGTGTTTTGATGTTTTTAGTTGAAATGATTTCCCTTCTGATGTGATCGGCAATTCGTCCTGGTGTTCCTACCAGAATTGCGGGAGGGTGTTGCAAATCCATTTTGATTTTGAATCCAGATTTACCACCATAAACGGCATTGACTTTGAATCCGCTGCCCATTTCGCGTGTAACCTGCTCTATTTGAATGGCCAATTCTCTTGAAGGAACCAATATCAGCACTTGGATTTGATCGAGTTTGGGATCGAGTTGGCTTATTAATGGGAGTAGGAATGCCAAAGTTTTTCCTGTTCCGGTAGGAGAAAGGAGGACGATTTCAGGATTGTTCAGAATCATTTCATTTGCCTCAATTTGCATTTCATTGAGTTGGTCGATCCCCAATTTTTTTAGTATTTCTTCCTTAGTTTTGATAGCTGTTGACATGGTAGCAAAGGTACGGAAATTAAGTTGAAGATTGAGATAGGACATTTCATAAAGAAATGTCCTATCTGCTTATTCAAAGTGCGTCAATTGAAAAATTACTAGAATCAAGCAATAAATAATTTAGCAATGTCCAAAAGATCGAAAAGATACTGCCCAATACAAAAAGACTTTTTCTAGAAATTTCATTAAAACCATCTTTTCGAAAATAGTATTTCAAAAGCAATTCAGATGCCCAAGACATGGTGTAAAACACATTGGCACCAAAAATCCAGATTATTGAAACCATTAGAAATTCAGGATGATTGAATAAACCAAGCAAAAAGCCTGAAAGACTAATGGCGCAAAGGAGTATGATGTTGAATGCAATCCTTTTCTTTTCCCACCAAACAATGGCTTTGGGGAATTCTTGATTAATCGTTAAGATACTTTCCATAGTAAAAAAATTAGGTTTATAAACTATTGAATTATTCTTGGATTTATTGTATTCATTTAATGATAAAACAATTTATAGCCAGAGATGGTTTTTTGTTTTATAAAATATATTTCACGAAAGTACAGACTACAAAAAAGGCCCATCCCAAATTTTGGAATAGGCCAATTTAAAAAATTGTAATTTTTGTAAAATAACTAAGGCGCAACAGTTTCATGAACAACCGTTCCTGCCATCTCCATCTCATAAGAATCTTTCAATGAATAGACGTATTTCTCCCAGATTAGATTCGTTCTGCCCGTATCAGCAATAGGCTTTTTGATCATCTTCATTGCATATTCTGACTGCTTTTCAGAACTGGATGGCTTGCTGTAAATTTGCAAAGCAAATTTGGAAAAGTCTGCAACAAATATTTCAAATATTTGATCCAACAATGCCTCATCCAAATTAATGATTTTGGCTTGTTCTAAAATCAGTTGGCCATAGACAACTAAGGTGAAAAGTTCTCCAACACTTAATAGGAAGTCAATGTCTTTTTGCTGTTCTGGACTTGGGCCAGCCATCATCAGTGTTTCTTTTAGAACATTGATTTGTTCCTTGAACAAATTGATGTTTGGTGAATCGTAAAGATTGTAAGCTTCATTGTAATCGTGGAACTGGATTTTCGAAAGTCCCTTGGTTGCTCCTTGATTGAACATGAAGCTGTCTTCCAAAGCATCGAAACGTTGAGGGATTTCAGGGAATGTTCCCGGATTGAAGAAGTAGTTCGGCATGAACTTGATGATCAGAGCCATATTGACATGAACAGTTCCTTCCAACTTTGGCAAGGCTCTAATATCTCTTGCGGCCATGTTGAAATACATTTCACGCTCAAACCCTTTTGCTGCTACAACATCCCAAATGTCGTTAATGATGTGTTCCCCTTCAGTCGTTACTTTCATTTTAACCATTGGGTTGAATAAAAGATATCTTCTGTCCTCCGCAGAGGCTGAACGCATGTAATCGGTTGCTCTAAAAGTAAACATTCTTGCTGCTAGTAATCTTGTGTAGCCTTTTATGAACAATGCCTTAATGTGCGGGAAGTCTGTTACGTATTTGCCATAAAGATTTCTATGAGAAGCATGGTTGATTGCTTCGTACAAAGCATGTGTGCAAATTCCAATTGACGCCCAACCTAAATTGTATTTATTAATGTTGACCGTATTCAAGGCGGCATCCCATGCATCTCTTCCTTTGTGCAGAATGTCTGATTCTGCAATCGGATAATCTTTCAATTCGAATTGAGAAACGTAAGATTGACTGTTGACCACATTTTTGATTAAGTGGTAATTGGGATGTTGAGAATTGACCACAAAGCAAACATGTTCTTTGTTTTCGGCTTGTAGACCAAAGACAGAAACCATTCCAGCTTTGTTTCCATTTCCGATGTAGTATTTTCCTCCATTGGCAACATAAGTTCCATCGTCCTTTTTGGTCAGAATCATGTCGGAAGAATAAATATCTGCCCCATGCTCTTTTTCTGAAAGGCCGAAAGCGAAAATATGACCATCTTCCAATAGCTGTGCTGCTTTGGTTTTGATGTGCTCATTTTCACTCATCCAAATCGGTCCTAAACCTAATGAAGAAACTTGGTAGGTATACCAATAACAAAGGCCGTAGAAGCCACAGATTTCGGTAAAGGCTGCGATTCTTGCGGTGTCCCATCTTGATTGCTCAGGCTTGCTTCCATAGCCTGTTGGCGTCATCAATTTGGCAAAAATTTGATTTTCATTAATGAAACTCAAAAAGTCGGCATACCAAACGAAATTGCGATCGTCGTCTGTTAATTTCTTTTTGCCTTTTGCTTCAAACCAGGCAATGGTTTTTTTCATTATGTCCTCCGATTCCTGATCAAGGTAGGAGTAGTCTGTTTTTATAGGATGTAGTATTTGCATATTTTTTTAGAACTGTTTGGTGAAATATTATTCTTTAATTTAAGTGAAGTGAAGGTTTTTAGGTTTATCGATCGTAAGTTACAATTGATTTAGGGTTTCTTAATCCTTTGATTAGGCCATAAATGGTATAGAGTGTTATAAGGCATCCAATAACTAAGATTCCAGTTTGACCGATGTATTCATAAGCCAGCCTTAAAATTGCTTTGCCGCCTCTGCTTTTTCGGCTTCCACCGCTTGATACATCATCTCCATCCCATAGTACACCAAAAAGAAAGGTAAAGCCCCCAGCCAATAATACATAAAAAATATTCCAAAGAAGTGGCATGATTTTCCCCTCACTTTTTTCAGATTTGCTCAAATTGGCTTTGGAGCCCATTATGTCCGCAACTGCAGAAGCGGTTTCAGTTGATCCGAAATCTACCGATTCTTCTATTTCTTTGCCTGCTGAATTGTTAAACTTGAAAAAGACATGTTCGTCATCTGTGTATCTTTTAATGTGAAATACATCCTCAAGTGGAACACCTCCAGCATTTTCTTTTAAGATTGGGTCATTTATTATTCTTTTAAATTCCTCAAAATCTTGCGGCTTTTTACTGGTAAGGTAAAGGGTGTTGTTGGCCAACATTGCTCTTTTCCAGGTGTCATGGTCAACACTAAATACTTGATTCTCCATTTATATTGTCGTTTTATATTTTACAAAACGACAATATAAAGGATATTTAGAATAAAAAAGAAAATTGCATTTATAGATTAATGAACTTTAGGAAGGCATTTTGAGGATTTTTTGTCCAGAAAACTTAGCCATAAATGGAAAATGCTACTGTTTCATGAACAGTTTTAAAGATCAATCTGTAGAATCAGATTTTAATGATTGACTTAAAAAAGCATTTCATAATAGTAAAAATGTTTTTTGTCATTGTAAAAAAAGTATTATCTATTTGCTTTCCATCATCCTTCTTCCAATCTCAAATAGTCTTCCATTATTTTAAAACATTCATAAATATAATGGTCGTTTTCAATTTTCTCTTGCCAGTATTTCAGTTTATCCAATTTATCTTTTTCGAATGAAAGTAGTTGAATTTCGAAATCGTCAATATCCTTATTAGAGCTTTGTGCAATCGAATGGAGTTTTTGTTTTTTGAAGTTTTCATAATTGAGGTCGATTGTTGTGTTTTCTTGTTCTGCTTTGTATTGTTTAGCTTGTTCAAGTATGGAGGTGAAATACTCGTTATTGGAAGTTCGTGATTTAGATAATTTCCTTATGTTTTCCAATTGTTTGATATGGCTTTTCGCTTTTGGTATTTTTACATCAAGGTCATCAAATTTTAAGGCATTGTCAATTTTTCTTTCTCCAGTTTTGGTTAAACTGAATTTATTGGGCAATTCAATGTCTGGTTGAATGCCTTTGTATTGGGGTGAAATGCCTTTTCCAGTATAATATGAACCTACGCTAAGTTTGATTTCACCAAATTGAAGACTGTCATTTTCTTCAGCTATCTCATGAAAATTTTGCATGGTTCCTTTGCCAAAAGTTTGACTTCCTACAATGATGGCTCTTTTATAGTCTTGCATATTTCCGGCAAACAGTTCGGAGGCAGAAGCACTTCTAGGATTGGTCATTACGACCAATTTCATATCAAATTTTTCTTTTGGTTCTGGGTCTTCACGCATATTTGAACTACCGTCTGCATATTGAGAACGCATAATTGGGCCACCTTCTAAAAAGTAGCCAGTAATTTGAATGGCTTCAAAAGAAGCTCCTCCTTTATTGTTTCTTAAGTCAAATATGACTCCTTCAACATTTTGGCTTTCCAATTCTTTTAACAAGCTGTAGATGTGAGCGGCGCAACCTTCTTCCCCTCTATAAAATCTGGGCAATTTCAAATAGGCAATGTTGTTTTCACTTGAGGACTCTTTTAAGATGAATGAATTGGCCTGTTCCATCGTTACTTGGTCTCTTTGAATGATGACTTCTTCTATTTGTGCCTGATCGATGCCTGGCTCATTGCCTTGGTTTTGAACTTTTACTGTAACTTCTGTACCTTTTTTTCCTTTCAATAAATTCAATACCTCTTTAATAGGAAGACCAGCCAAATCAATCATTTCACCCTGCTCATCGGAAATAGCGAGAAATTTATTTCCAATAAATATTTTGTTTGTTTTCCAGCAAGGGCCATTGAAAATAACATTGGTAACCATAGGATAATCGCTTGTGGTTTCGATAGAAATTCCAACGCCTACGAATGATCTATTGTAGTTGGCGTTCCATTTGTCTAATTCCTCTTTAGAATAATATTCAGATTGGTAATCATTTTGTTTTAAGTAGGTGTTGATGAATTTTTCAAACAAATCTTTTTTGGACTTGCTTTTTAATTCGACAAATTGATGAGTGAAATGCTCTATGGTCTTTTTCTGAGCTATTTGATTGTGCTGTTCAAAATTATACTGTGGGTTTTTTATTTCTGATAAATATAGTTCTTCCAAGTATTGCCTTTTTAATACCAAGCGCCAATGTTTTTTCAAGGCTTTTTTGCTGCTTTGAAATGAAATTTGATCTGAATTGCTTTCATAACTTTCATTAAGCTTTAAATCGAAAGAATGCTTTTGGTATTTGTTGAAATAGGTCTCACTATTTGAAATGGCATTTTGATACAAACTAAAACATTCATCAAAAAATTGAGAAGAACCAGCAAGTAATTGATCGTCAATCTTATTCTTGAATTGTTGTAGTTCGTGTATTTGATCAATTGTAAAATACTTCTTTTCGCTGTCTAAAGTATTGATAAAAGAATCGAATATTTTAAGGGACAAAGCATCGTCGATTGTTTGAGGTGAAGGGTGGTTTTCTTGAATGATTTGTAA
>CALBCY010000204.1 GCA_937927195.1 uncultured Chitinophagales bacterium | reverse complement strand
TCATCGTTCTGCAAGAAATAGGGTTCTGCTGAATATGGATGATGGATTGGTAAATGGCCGTTTGATAAAAGTGAAGTTCTCATTAGTTCTGTACCAGGCAGGCAGGCTCCTTCTAAGAATACTTTCACATTCAATGTCTTTTGGGAACAATCATCACAAACCGCCGTTTGAAATTCATTGGCACCCAAGTCAACTTGATTGCCAACAATTCTATTGTTGCCATCAAAATCAAATGAAACATTGTGATAAATTAGCATTTCATTCAGCCCCATGTTTAAACATGGAGAATTTTCTGTTAGCTGAAATTTATTAAAATCATCACCTTCATTAATTTCAAATTCAGGACTTTGATCAAATATCATATTTTCACCTAAATTACAATCACAACTAACTGGGCAATCTGCTTCCTGAATAAGAGAATGGTCCAAATTAAAACTGGCTGTATTTCCATAAAACACACTTGCATTGATACCTTCGTCAACATTTCCATTTTCCCATATAATGCAGTTTAGAAAAACAGACTGGCTTTGCCCCATATTTCCATAAGCACCAATTACTGCGCCTTTATCAACACAAACATTATTGGTAAAAGTACAGTTGATAAAATTGGGGTTGCTAACTCCGTAAGAACCATCATTGTAAAATGCACCACCGTCATCATCGGCTTCATTGGCAGAAAAAATACTATTAAAAATCAATGGGCTACTGTTTCCACCATATCCATAATTAAAAATAGCTCCACCATCATTGAGTGCATGATTTGACTGAAATTTAGAATTGAGGATTTCAGGAGTCATTGTATTTGCAAAACCATTGTGAAATATTGCCCCACCATAATTAGCAGCAACATTGTTCTCAAAAAGTCCATTTTCAATTTTGTAATTTTTAGAAGCATATATTGCTCCCCCACTGTTAGCAGAATTATTTATAAACTGGCAAGCCTTAATCTCAAGTTGCCCATCTGATAAAATAGCTCCACCATTCTCCATTCCGGCATTTCCATTTACAAAACGTAGATTATGAATTTCCAACTTGGTATCTGTGCTTAAAAGAAAAATTCTGCTATTGGAGCTGGCATCAATTGTTATGTCAATATTCGGATCTCCTAAAATTGTCAATTCTTTGTTTATTTCTATTTCGCTTGAAATGAATATCGGGATCCCATCTAAAAATGAATCGAATAAAATTGTATCGCCTGGTTCTGCATCTATAATGGATTGCAACAGTGAGCCTGAACCGCTTGCAGAGTTGTTTAAAACTGGATGGGTGCTTGCAAAAAGAGCATAGCTAGGCCACATTGCCATTGCAATTAAGAGGGTAAAAAAAGATTTCATTAGTGCGTTGTTGTTGTTACTTCAATATCAATGCAGGCCTGTTCTTATTTTGTTGTTGTGTTGTTGTTGGCCTACATTTCTTAGTACCCAGTATTCGCAAAAAGTAAACAGTTATCCTAGAAAAGTTTATAATTTTTATTTAAATGCGATTTAACTCCTTAGATATTTTTTGGTCCAATAATGTTTTTAGACAAGCTTGAGACAATCAAACAGCTCAGTTTAATACTTTGGGCTATTCATCTCACTGATAAGAAACAAATACAAAAACTTCTATAAAGGCATTGATCTTGGCGGCTTTACTCTAAAATAAATTTATTGACTGTTCTTAATGTCGGTTTCTTTAATGTCAAGTATTAATGTCAAGTCTTAAAGTCAATTCAAAACGATGTTTGGTCTTTTAATAAACGGAGGTTGCCTTGACCCTGCAACCTCCGTTATAGTGTTTCAGAAATTAAACCATTTTCTGAAAACCAAACCTAAAAAACTAAACCTAAAACTTAAATAATCTATAAAATCAATTTCATTTATTAGCGATTCGCATCAATTTCCACAATCGAAGCAATCAACTAAATCTTCAATTACAAATGGTTCTCCACTGGTGTAAATATTGCAATTCCCACTTTCCGTATCCCAAATTTCAACTGAATAAACACCAGTTTCTGATGGTGAGTAATATGGAATTCCATTGATAACATCTACCAATTCTCCATCTAAATACCAATAATAAACCAAGAACGCTGACTCTTCAAATGGATTCGGAGCATTGTTGGGATCCTCAACATATAAATGATTACCCATACAAACTCTATTGATTTCAACATCACCCAATGAGGTGAAATCTTGAACAATTAAATCAATTGTTGTAATGGAACTGCATCCATTCTCACTAATCACAGTCGCATAAATGGTATTGTTGACAGACTGATATGGACTGCTAAGTGGATCAATTCCATTCATGGCATTCATTTCAGTTAAATAATAACTAATACCTGCTGAACCGCCCATCATGCCTTGAATAAAATCGTTGGCCTCGCTAAGATCAAAAGTTCCCATATTTGAGCTTGGACTGTCGGCACAAACCGTCAATTCAGTAGCAAAAACGCTTGGATTATTTTCTAATGTTAAATCGTAAACTCCTGGTTCTGATTTACAACCATCGACGGTTATCTCCAAAGTATATTGCCCAACATTGTCTAAGTCCGCATTTGGTATAATTGGGTTTTGATCAAAAGATGTAAATCCGTTCGGTCCTTGCCAGAAATAACTTCCAGGAGGCAAATCAATATTAGCGAAAAGTTGTACATCTTCGCCAAGGCAGAAACTCATTGATCCTGTCGGAGCTGGAGCTGGTGGAGCATCTGGATCCTCGATCGTTACAAATCTGTTGATAATGTCAGTACATCCATCCGGAGGAGTTACACTTACAATGAAATAACCACCCGTACAAAGATCTTCAAGAGTGACTGTTGCTGGAATTCCAGCCATACCAGAAACCATTGCAGTAGTATCCGTTGTTCCAAAAATGAATCTAATTTCATAAAATCCTGGAGCAGGACCTGACAAAAGTGTAAAGGTTATTGAACCATTACAATCTTCACCAAGCAATCCACAAGAAGAGGAATTAACGACTATTATTTCACCAACAATTTCTGAATCCTCGATAAACAAATCAACCGATTCTGAAATTTCATCACAAGGTCCTAGACCATCTGGATCTTCACTGGTCCAAGTAAGAGTAACCGTAGTATTAACTTCAGAAGGATCCGGAATATAAGTTGCCTGATTAGGACTGGTTGGGAAATTAATGGTTCCCAGACCACCTGTCCAAACTCCATTTCCTGCGCTTCCACCCAAAATTACCTCAAGTGGGATACCGGGATATATACTCAAAGAGTCTGGATCTGGTGCACAGAATGATCCGTCCCCACCAACAATTTCAAGTGTTGGGGCCTCACTTAAGAAAACCGTAACCATTTCTGTAATTCCATCGCAAGGACCATCACCGTCTGGATCATCGCCCGTCCAAACAAATTCTAAAGTTGTATTCAAATCTGCCGTCTCCGGAATGTATTCAACCATTGGACTAGTTGCAGAAGGACTAAATGAACCTGCGCCATTTGACGTTGACCAGGTTCCACCATTGTTTGAGGTAGCTGTAAGGTTAACAGGATCAAATTGGCAAACTTGAGGAAATTCAGCATCTAAATCAAGCGTTGCTGGGATATTGACACAGACCTCAACCACATCTGATGCTGTACAAGCACCATTGATTACGCCATAAGTGAACTCATAGCATAGACCTACTGTCATTCCGCTAACTTCACCAGTAACTGTATTGAGGTTTATACCCCCCAAATTGGAACTCCAAGTCCCACTACCAGCTGATGTTGATCCCATTAGATTATAAGTGGTTTCACCACAAAGCTCAACATCATCTCCTGCATTTACTTCTGGCTGTTCAAACACACAAACCATTACATTATCAGATCCATCACAAGTTCCGTTTGCTACAGAATAAACAAACACATAGCAATTTCCAGGTTCCATGTCTGTAACAGTCCCATTATCGGGATCAATACTAACAGCATTGTTCATTGATGACCAAACTCCTGTTCCTGTACTACTACTTCCATTCAAAGTTGTTGTGGTAACATTGCATAAATCCTGATCATCGCCTGCAGAAACATCCATTGGCTGATCGTCAACACAAATTTCAACATCATCTGATGCTGTACATTCTCCATTTGTAACGGTATAGGTAAAAACATAACAATTGTCCGGCACCATATCGCTAACAGAGCCACTAATTGGATCTACAGTAGCAGCACTCAAGCTAGACCACATTCCTACACCTACATCAGTAGTTCCCATCAAATCTACGCTTGTCGAATTACAAAGTGTTTGGTCATCTCCAGCATTGGGCGCAGGCAATTCATCTACACAAACTTCCACATCATCTGTATCGCTGCATTCACCGTTTACTACTGAATACGTAAATACATAACAGTTGCCTGCTAGCATTCCAGTAACTGCTCCAGAGGATTCATCGACCATTGCTTCTGCACTGCTTGTACTCCAAGTTCCTCCAGCTGGCATGCCTGATAAACTTGTGGCTTCGACATTGCACAATGCCTGATCATCTCCAGCCAGTGCATCCGGCTGAGCATCTACACATATTTCAACATCGTCTGTATCACTGCATTCTCCATTGGTAATGGAATAGGTAAACAGGTAACAGTTTCCAGCCACCATTCCACTCACATCACCTGAACTTGCATCAACCATTGCCTCTGCACTGACTGTGCTCCAAGTTCCGTTGGAAGGCATTCCCATTAGGCTTGCCGTTTCAACATTGCACAAAGATTGGTCTGTACCAGCCATAGCTGTTGGCTGACCATCAACACAAACTTCAATATCATCTGTATCGCTGCAAGTTCCATTAACAACTGTATAAGTAAACACATAACAATTATCAGCTACCAATCCACTTACTTCACCAGAGTTATTGACTGAAGCTGCGCTTAGGGTACTCCAAGTTCCTGAACCTAAATCTTGATTACCCATTAAAGTTGTTGTTTCAACATTGCATAAATCCTGATCATCTCCAGCCGTTGCGGTTGGTTGAGCATCCACGCAAATTTCAACATCATCCTGACCACTGCAGGTTCCGTCAACAACTGAGTATCTAAACTGGTAACAATTGCCAGCTACCATATTGCTAACAACACCACCGTCTGTTACGCTGGCTCCATTTAAGGCTGACCACATTCCACCAGTAGGTGTTGCTCCGTTTAAACTTGCTGTGGTTTCATTACAAATAGCTTGATCATCTCCCGCAAAAACATTTGGTTGTGAATCAACACAAACTTCAATATCATCCTGAGACTCACATTGCCCATTTTCAACGAAATAAATAAAGGTGTAACAATTGCCCATGATCATACCAGTGACAACACCGTCGTCATCAACAAAAGTATTCGATCCTGCTATTGCTCCCCAAGTTCCACCAGTAGGTGAACCAACTAATGTTGTTGTCATTACATTGCACAAACTAATATCATTTCCGGCCACCGCAACAGGTTGCTCATCTACACAAACCTCCACATTGTCTGAACTGGTGCAAGTTCCATTATCTATTGTATAAGTAAAAACATAACAGTTCCCTGGAACCATATTGCTGATCGCTCCAGCATTATCTACAGATGCAGTAGTTAAGGTAGACCAATTTCCGCCTGTTGGCATTCCAGTCACAGTTGAAGTAGTTGCATTGCACAAATCCTGATCGTTCCCTGCCATTGCTGCTGGTTGTGTATCAACACAAACTTCTACATCGTCCGTATCACTGCATTCTCCATTGACAACAGAATAAGTAAAGACATAGCAATTGCCGGCTACCATTCCACCTACATCGCCTCCATTTGTCACACTTGCATTTGTAGCTGTACTCCAAGTTCCGCCGGTTGGCATTCCACCTAAAGTAGTTGTGGCAACATTACACAAATCCTGATCACTTCCTGCATTTGCGCTTGGTTGTGTATCTACACAAACTTCTACATCATCTGTATCACTGCAAGTACCATTAACTACTGAGTAGGTAAACACATAACAATTGCCAGGGACCATATTACTGATCGATCCGCCATTCGTTATTAAGGCAGATGTTGATGTGGACCAAGAACCGCCAGCTGGCAATCCAGATACAGCAGCTGTTGTCACATTACACAAATCCTGATCATTTCCTGCATTTGCGCTTGGTTGTGTATCTACACAAACTTCTACATCATCTGTATCGCTGCATTCACCATTTACCACTGAATAAGTAAATACATAACAGTTGCCGGGAACCATATTTGTTATTGATCCTGCAGTGCTAATGCTTGCTGAGCTTGTAGTACTCCAAGTGCCTCCTGCAGGTAAGCCACTTACTGAAGCGCTTGTTGCATTACACAAATCCTGATCGGCTCCGGCATTGGCTGTCGGCTGGCTATCTGTACAGACTTCTACATCATCTGTATCGCTGCATTCACCGTTTACTACTGAATAAGTAAATACATAACAGTTGCCCGCTACCATTCCACTTATTGCTCCACCATTGGTGATACTGGCAGAAGTTGTGGTACTCCACATGCCACCCGCTGGTAAACCGGAAACCGTGGCGCTTGTCGCATTACACAAATCCTGATCGGCTCCGGCATTGGCTGTCGGCTGGCTATCTGTACATACTTCTACATCATCTGTATCGCTGCATTCACCGTTTACTACTGAATACGTAAATACATAACAGTTGCCTGCTACCATTCCACTTATTGCTCCACCATTGGTGATACTGGCAGAAGTTGTGGTACTCCACATGCCACCCGTTGGTAAACCGGTAACCGTGGCGCTTGTCGCATTACACAAATCCTGATCGGCTCCGGCATTGGCTGTCGGCTGGGTATCTACACAAACCTCCACGTCATCTGAACCTGAACAAGTTCCATTTACAACTGACCATAAAAAAATATAGCAATTACCGGCTGTCATTCCGCTTACGGCTCCACCACTTGTAACTGTTGCGGAACTTGTTGTACTCCAACTACCTGTTCCAACATCTGTACTTCCGTTTAAAGTTGTCGTAGTCATATTGCACAAATCTTGATCTGGTCCAGCATTTGCCATTGGGTCAGTACAACAGCCCTCATCCGTCAAAATAATAGGACATTCTGAAACGATAGGGCAATCATCCCCATACAATGCAGTATAGGAATAAGTACCCGGCATTGTAACCACCAATGTCTGATTCGTTGCTCCATCAATTTCATCTCCATCTTCAAACCATTGGTAATTAAAACCATCTTCTGCAGTCAAAGTAAAAGATTGGCCATCACAAATTTGACCAACAACAGTCAGGCAAATAGCGTCTTGATCATCTTCAAATGCATTGTTGTTATCAGGTGTTGAATCAATGTCTTCCAGATCAGGATCCATACCAGTAATTTCAGCAGAATTTGTAATGATTCCTGGGCCAGAAACAGCGGCCTGAAATATTAGGTTAATGGTCTGTCCAGCAGGAATTGTTAACCCTTCCCACAACAAAGTTGGAGCGCCAGTATCATCAGTAGTTCCATTGCTCATTGGCCCGCCAATAGACATTGATTCATAAGACAATCCTGTGGGCAAAACATCGGTAACATCAACATCGGTAACATCGGTTAAGCCTTCATTAGTAACTGCTATCGTATAGGTAACAACTGCTCCATCTGAAGGCATTGCATCGCTTACTGTTTTTGTCAAACTCAAATCAACCAAAACTGCAGATGTCCGAACATCTCCACAAGCAACATCGTCACCACCTGGTCCATTTTCTACAGAATTATCTCCATTGTAATCATCGCCGGCACTAATGATTCCGTGATTACCAGTAAAGTCGTCTATACAACCTAAAGATGTTAGCGGAGATGTTTCATCACATGGAGTCGTAATATGAACATCGTATAAGATGACACAAAAACTGGCCGGTACGACCGGAACATTTTTATAAACAACTGTAAAACATCCTCCTACATCTCCATTTTCTGGCATATCTGATGTTGTTGCAACATCGACAGCAGACTGAACTCCATAAGGGAACAATACAATCGGCAAATCGGAATCTAAATTCTGATCATCCAAAGCAGTAGCACTTATTCCTGAATCGGTATCATCAGAACCGCTACAACCGTTTATATTGGAAGAGGCTATTTGACCCAAAAACTCATCACTTGGTACCATGGGTGCTAAAAAAGGATTGTTAGCTAAATCAACGGAGTTAAATTCAGGATCAGTGGTTCCCCACTCGCTAGGTTCATTGTCAAAGTC
The DNA here is from genome assembly GCA_937927195.1 of uncultured Chitinophagales bacterium. Taxonomy (GTDB): domain Bacteria; phylum Bacteroidota; class Bacteroidia; order Chitinophagales; family UBA2359; genus JAHDGP01. The sequence goes on along the minus strand of CALBCY010000204.1, from coordinate 11,729 downwards.
AGGCGTTACTCCGTCTCCATTCAAATCTGCAAAGACTGCAAAGGTTACGACCTTTTGATCTTCTTCTGTCCAGTACCAACAGATTTCCAGCGTCAATTCATCTGCGTCTGCATCATAGGAAACAACCTCGACAGAAGTTGGAGCGGAGGAATCTGCTTGTATTTCTGAAATTCCACCAAAAAACAAGAGGCTTAGGGTCAAAAGAATTGTTTTACAATAAAGACAGAGATTTGTATTAAATATAGATTGGGTAAACTTTAGTTTTCTTATTATATTGGAATAGGTATTTATAATAATTTTCATATTTATAAAATTGTAGTGTTGTATTTGGTTTGGGTTTAGTTTTCGGAGATTTGGATGGTGCCGGTGGTTTGGACACAACATCCATCTACTGAAACAGACAGGTTAAATAAACTTAAGTTATTGGAGGAGGTACAAACAGTGTATTTTACGATTCCAGAATTGCCTGTTTGTAATTCCGCATCTATATCACCAACTGGCGTGATCGTTATTTCATTACCAATTTGAGGTTGACAATTTTCATCATAGACATTTACACTATTTGGTGCAGCATTACAACCGCTACCTTGTGTTATTTGAAAACTCAATAATAATTCTAAACTGGAATCATTTGCCAAACAGGTTGATAAATCACCTCCACCGCCGATTGCTTCGCATGCGGACAAACTAGCAACATCGAAAAATAAATCGGCACATTTGTATCCATTGTTTCCACAACCATTGGTTAAATCCATGATTTCGTAACAGTTGTCATTCTCATTAAAGAAGTCACAATTTATAGCAGTATCGAAAGGATCACAGAATGTACCACCATTTCCAAGATCATCTGTTATGAAGCATCCCATACAATCTGTTGTTGAAGCTCCAATAAAGATGTTTCCTATAGTGGCTTTATTTTCATCACTTAAGGCTGGACAACTAGCCCCTGTGTAAAAAGCTGTGCTTCCACTGTAAGAGGAAAAAGTATAAGTAACTCCACCAAATGTAAAGTCAGGAACTGTAGTGAAAGGGTTGGCATCTACTTCAATTTCAATGGTCCCTCCAGAACAAGAAATATCAGCTAACCCTGAATTACCACCACCAGAAACAGGAATGGGACATTGCCCAAAAGCATTTATTGATATTATCTGTAATATCAACAGCGGAATGCAAAATTTGAGGAAAGTAGTTTTAGAAGTCATACTATAGGTTTTTAGGTTTAGTAATATTAAATTTATTGGATTGTTAATTGGTCTAAATTTTAATTTTACTGATCTGTGGACACACCTATCACATACTCTCTATCAACAATAGAGCAGTTATGAAAGTGAATTCACTCTCAATTATATTTAATTTGATTTACCCTCTGAAAATGTGAAGAAATGATTCTTGGAATATTTACGGTATAGGTGCAATGATAAAACTCTGTACGTTTGCTTTCCAAACACACTTACACTTATGACCAAAAAAAATTGGACTAGAGCGGATAAATTATTTTTGTTTGATAAGAACTTAAGAGGTTCCGATAATTAGACTAGTTGTTGTCATGCGTTATTTTGGGTTAATATGAGAAAATGTGTTGTTTGTTGTTTGTTGTTTTTATACTTATTAGTATTTTATTTATATAGATAGGTAAACATCTATTCCATTTATTTTCAAAAATTATCAAATATAATTTTCACAACAATTCTTTTCCTGTTGAAATTAATTCACCTGATCAGCAATTGACCAGGCCAATTAATAGTTAACAATAAAAGTTAACAAATCTTGAGTCTAAGCATGACATTCCCATTAGCCTTTTCAGTGACCTAATCATGAAACATAATAAAACAAATACCCAATAAATAATTGAGCACTAAATGCAAATTACCACTCCAATAAAAGCTTAGATTTGATTGTTGTTGTCATGAAGATAAATTTAAAATGTGTTGAATGAATGCAATTAAATTTATCTTAATAAAGAAGTCTTGTTGTTGTTTAATTCTTAATTAAAATAAATCTATACTGCTTAAACTGTTGCTTAATCAAATATAAAAACAAATTACCAAAAAATAAATGTAAATTTTATTCCAAAATTTGATTTTTAAAAGAACAAGACTCTTGATTTGGGCCAAAATTCTTAGAGATCAAAATACTATTTACTTTGGATTGAATCCTGATGCTAACAAAAAAGAGTAGCAATAATTACAACCATTCTCTACCTTCCTTACTTAACTCATTGAAAAACTTAGTAATCTATTTATTAAAAAAATGACTTTTTTATAAAATTTCAAGCAAAAAAAACTTAGACTTTTATAGCATAAACAAAGGAATTGTAGCCATTTTTTTTATCACATTAAAAATATTTATATTGTATAAACCAAAGCCCCTTTAGTTAAGACTTAGTGAAGACTTAGTAAAAATTTAGTGAATACTTCGTGAAGATTCGCTTAAAGCATAAATGCCAGCTTATTTAAACTTTCAAACAAATCGAATGAAAGATTAAACAAGCTGGCATGAGCAATTTTATAATTATAATAGATTTATTCTTAATCCTGAACCATACCCAACTTTGCACGATTAGGGAACCATTGATCAAAATCTGTAACCTGAACCGTTCCGTCTAAAGAAAAATCAGCTTGATTGTAAACATTTAATAGTGCAGGAGCAAGCTTCCATCCATCAAAATCAGTTACACTGATAATTCCATCTTGATTGTAATCACCTGAATACATATAAAAGTAGCCATCACTGCTCTCTTTTAATTGAAAATCTCCCATTATCCCTGTGTCCGATGTTGTAAAATCAAAACTCATCGCAGAAGGCGAAACAGCTGAATCTGTAATTACGTCCAAATGATTTCTGTGTCTTATTACTAAATAATATTCCGAAGTCTCCTCTAATGCCAATTTTAAAGGCCCCATATTCAGAGGATCCACAATACTTCCGTCAGTCATTAAGAACCCTACAGCTGATAGCCCAAGTGAAACTTCTGCTTCCTCTCTTGCTTCAACTAATATCCAATCCATAACATTGGCAGGAATAGAACTAAGCCCAAAGCTCTGATTATTATTGTACGGGGCTCCTGAATAAGGATGGTCCAATGGAATAACTCCTTCCGTATTTAACTGATCTGACATTGTACCATTGGCTATATAAGAACCCTCCAATAAAATCTTCATTTCAATATTACTACCAGCATCTGCGCCAATAGGATCACCACAATTCCATAAATTTTCTGTAACAGTCCATGTACCTTGACAAAACTGATCAGGCAGAACCTCCCCAATAGAACAAACAATATTACCATCACAATCATAAACAATATCAGGAATATCAACAGCATTGCATTCTTCAAAGGCATCAATCAAAATGCCTGTACCTCCAAGGTAAGAAATTACATCAACAGACTCTATACAACTACAATCCGCTTCGCCTGCTCCATAACTTTCCAATAATGGCTGCAACCAAGGCAAATCGGTCCATGGATCGTTAATGGCACAAGTACTCAAATCACAAGTTGCCAAAACGGCCAATGGTACAGCTGTTTCATAAAAGTTGGGACAATCTTCTCCATTCAAACCAGCAATTCCACCAAAATAACAAATAGGGTCGCCAAAGCAATCATAAATGGTCGTTAGAGCATCGGGGAAATTTATACAAGGAGCTACAACAAAAACATCTTCACCATTGTAAACATAATGATCAATCGAATTTTCATTATTGCCTAGCAATTGTCCAGCCCATGGCAGACTGGCCAATGTACCATCAAAGTTACAAACAGGCTCTGCTCCACATTCTCCAGCTGTCCAAGACAACACACCGCCGACATAAGTTGCCACACAAGAATTACTATAGGTATTGCCATCACAACCACAAACTGGATCGTATATCAAAGGGCAAATCGTTGTTGGATCTATTAGAGATGGATCAATGCAGCCTTCTCCACCAGACAAGTCTAAATCAAAACAATAGGTATCTTTGCAAGTATCATCAAAATTACTGACAGACAAACAAACCTCAAATGGCTCTGTAACTGCAACCCCATTCTCAATCACCACAAAATCAATATCACAAGGATTGGTATCTCCTGAGGCAGTTCCATTTCCGAAGTTCCATTCCCATTTTACTATGCCATTACCTGTCGATAAATCATTGAAACAATAGCTATAGATTAAAGAAGATTGGGGTACATCATCTGTTCCAAAACTGGTTTGAAATTCTGCCGAAAAGTTTGCAACAATATCACAAGTTGGCTCTATTCCACATTCTCCCTGAGTCCAAGACAATACACCACCTGAATAGGTAGCTACACATTCATTGCTATAAGTATTCCCATCACAACCACAAACTGGAGCAAACAGTGTCGTGCAAATAATATCTGGATCAATCAAAGAAGGATCAACACAACCAGTTGAGCTTTCAGAAACATTGTAATTGATGGTTTGTGAAAAACAACCTATCGCATTGGGATCCCCCAAACAATCTGTTGCAAACCAATCGACATAAGTATAACAGATTTCATAGGAGTAAGAATCCATCCCGCTGGATCCTGCTGCTGGCGTATAAATAATATTCTGCCCAGAAACCATTGCGGATCCATTATTGGCGGCATCGGTTATATTTATTTCAATAAAATTTTCAGTGAAATTAATTTCAGGAGTCAAACAAGAATCGTACAAATTATCTACTGCAACAATGTTTGATGATTCATTATTGTCGATATCATACACAATATCCACTACCGGAATCGAACAAGGAATCAAAGGCGGGCATTCAACTGTTACATTTGCACAGGAGGACATGCACAATTCCATCGTTTCATAAAATGCATCTGTATAATCGATGCCGTCCACTTCATAATTGAGACAACCACTTATAAAAGTGCATTGCTCATTGACCCAACCAACACCCATAATAGCAGCACATAATCCGAAATCTATTCCTGTTAAATCAACACAATTCATTTGAGAAAAACAAACATCTGGCACTTCAATCTCTAATGAATAAGGACAAGCCAATTCATCATATACGGTAACGGTATAAATACCAGAAGGTAGATTATTTCTATCTTCTGTAGTCACTCCATCATTCCAAACTACGCTATAATCGCCTGTGGCATAGATTGTTCCCAATTCGATCGACCCTCCTGCTTCACAATTTGATGGAACAACATTGGTTTGAAAGGAAGAAATATATGGTCCCTCGCTTTCTATTATTAGCAAATAATCTTCCAAGCTTTTACAACCATTGTTGTCTGTTACTTCTACTCTGTAATTCCATTCTGGTGGCTCTGCATTTATTGCATAAGGCATCGTCCCTTCCAAATTTGAAATGGTACTGACATTTTCAGCTATCAAATTATTCCCTTGATCGAACCATCTTATTTGATGATCTGTAACTGAAACACTCAAACTAATAGAGGCATCATGATCGCCTTCTAAACAGGACTGATTGATCAATTGTGCATTCAATTCAGGTCCTTCAAGGTCACTCAAGCTAAAGACTTTGGCCACTGGAATAGATGGCCATTGCGCACTTGAATCTATTGTTTCGGGTATCAGTAAAAGTGAATAAAATCCTGCTGGTGCATTGACCAAGTCTAAATCAGATCCAATCGGAGTTTCTGTATAATCCAATCCATTCCTCCACTCATAAGAATCAACCGTAAATGAAGATCCAACAATTTCAATATCTAAAGTTCCATTGCTGCTCAAACAATTGGGTTCTGTCTTAGTAACTTCAACATTTACAACTGGCTGATAAGAAGGTTGAATCCATTTCAATTCTTCCATTGCAAAACCCATTTCATCAGCCCACTCTTCTACCCCATCTACCTGCATGTCTTCTATGTAAGCATAATTTTGATTGTCGGCAATGTTCTGCGCCAATGCTTCATAACCAGACGCTCTGATCAAATGCCCTACTGCACATGCCGTATTAAAATCATCTATGAAATATGGCACAGTGTAACTGTGTCTCGTATTGATTGGAAATTTCCCCGCTTGATGGTATTCATTTAGGATATCCAAACACAGCTTCCTATTTTTCAATTGCTCCTCACTTAATTGAGCTGAATTCAATCTCAAATGATTTTCAACCAATTCAAGATGAGTTTTGATCAAAGATCGATCAGAGTCAAATTTCACAAGCTTGCTTAATTCGGAGGTCTTTGTGTCATATTCAGCATAAGCTCCCCAATACTTGTTCAATTGACACAACTGATCGTAAACAGATGCCCTGTCTTCGGAATGCTCTTGTAAAATGTTTTGAGAATGGGAAAGCTGACTATTTATTGCGAACAATAAAATAAACAATCCGGCAACAGAAAGGAAATTGGCTTTCATTTGTTGAGGTTTTATTTAAAAAAAAGAATAAAATTTGAATAAAAATAACACAAAATATAACAAAAAAGCACATTATGATTTAGTTAAGCAACGGAAATCAAGCCCTAGATGGTTGTTATGGGAGGGAAGTTTTTATATAAAAAAAGGGGTGAAATCTGCTTGAATTATTATTTCAAGCAGATTTTACCCCTTCAAAAAGAATAAAATTTCGTTTTATTCGAATCAGTATTTTTTTAATACTCGAAGTTTGGACTCAATGATCCACCTTTCTTGTCTCCGTAGAATTCATTGATTTTAGCGGTAACCTCATCCAAATCATCGGTTACATAAAATATATCCAAATCTTTCTCACTAATCGTTTTGTGTCTGTCCAACATGGTTTTTTTGATCCAATCGACCAAACCTTCCCAAAACTCGACACCCACTAAAAAGACAGGAACTTGCTCTATTTTATTGGTTTGAATCAAAGTTATCGATTCAAACAATTCATCCAATGTCCCAAATCCTCCAGGCAGCAAAACAAATGCCTGGGCATATTTCACAAACATTACTTTTCTAACAAAGAAATAACGGAAATTGATCAATTTATCCTGATCAATGTATGGATTGGCAAATTGCTCAAAAGGAAGAACAATGTTCAAACCAACCGATGCTCCACCAGCTTCTTGAGCTCCTTTATTGGCAGCCTCCATTATTCCTGGACCTCCACCACTAATTACACCGTAACCATTCTCAACCAACTTTTTTGACATGTCAATAGCCAATTGATAGTAGTGTTCATCAGGCTTGGTTCGAGCTGAACCATATATAGAAACACATGGACCGATATTGTCCATTTTTTCAAATCCTTCTACAAACTCAGATACAATTCTCCAGATTCTCCATGAACCTTCCGCTTGAATTTTAGTCCAGTTTTTTTGTTTTACAATTTCAGACATAATTGAAATTTTTTAATACTCGTTTATTATCATAATCAATCCACCGGTTTGATGAATCCTTTCATTTAACATTTAATCAACTAGAAATCAACTACAATATTTCATTGATTGTCAGTTATTTTAAAACTGATTTTACGGTTTTTTAGCATTGCTGTTCCGAAATTCCGCTTTTATTATATTATTTCCTAATACACAATTCAAACATTTCATCGATGAGCTAAAAACAAGCCACTTCGTTATTCATCCCTCTTTAGGTTTCGAAGTTTTTTGCTGCTCTTGTATCTCTCGATCAGTTTAAATCCAAAGCTATCTCAATCCTCCCCCAATTAGGTTTATCTTTTTGCTCTGTACTTTTACACTCTACTTTTTAATTTGTACTATTTAAAAGTCTAGGTAAAAGTCTAGGTGGCTTCTTTAGACATTGTGCCTCTCGAAAGCAACAACAATCCCAAAAAGGTTAACAAACCATTTAACAACAAAAGTTCAAAACCCAATTGGTATCCGAAAAATATTTGTGTTGAGAATGTATTGAGGAAATAACAAATAACCGGACTGACAATGCAAACGAATAGAACCCCAATAACATCTGGAACCCATCTTTTGCTCAACAATCCAAATGCAAACAAGCCCAGTATTGGCCCATAAGTATAACCAGCCAATTTAAAGACCCACCAAATCACCGAATCGTCATTGACCCAACGGAATATCAGTATCACCAAAAATAAAATGACTGAGAATGCTATGTGTACCAAATACCTGGTACTTTTCGGTGCGTCCCCTTTGTCCTCTTTATCAAAGTCCAAAAAGTCTACACAAAAAGAAGTCGTCAAAGAAGTCAGAGCTGAATCGGCGCTAGAATAAGCTGCAGCCAATAATCCAATCACAAAGACAGTCGCCATGACTGGATTAATGTGATTCAATGCAATTTCGGGAAACAACAAATCAGGCCTCGATTTTACTACACCATTGACCATTTCCTGTGGAATATCAATTCCTTTCCAACTGCTAAAAATAAAGAGCAGTGCACCCAATACTAGAAAAACAAAATTGACAAACAAAAGCACTACACTGAAACCCAACATGTTTTTCTGAGCATCACCAATGTTCTTGCAGGTCAAGTTTTTTTGCATCATATCCTGGTCCAAGCCAGTCATAACCAAAGCAATTGAGGCTCCGTTTATAAACTGCATCGGAAAGCTTTTCGTGAAATTGGAACCTGAAAAATCCCAAGAAAACATCTTGGAATAAGTACTATCAGAAATGGTTTGATAAAGATTGCTAAAATTCAAACTCATTTCATCACAAATATAATAGACACCCAAACCTAATGATAGCAACATGAAAAAGGTCTGCAATGAATCTGTCCAAACTACTGTTTTTATTCCGCCTCTAAACGTATACAACCATATCAATAAAATGGTCAAAGCAACCGTAAACCAAAAAGGCAAACCCCAAGCAGAAAAGACATAAGCCTGTAAAACTGCCGCCACCAGATAAAGACGCAAGGAAGCTCCTATGATTCTTGAAACAAGAAAGAAACCCGCTCCAGTTTTATAACCCCAAAAACCAAATCGCTTTTCCAGATAAGTATAAATCGAAGTCAAATTGAGCCGATAATACAAGGGAAGTAAAACAGTGGCTATTAATAGATAACCCAGCAAATAGCCGATCACCATTTGCATATAAGCAAATCCACTGGCGCCAACAGCTCCAGGAACAGAAATAAAGGTTATGCCCGATAAAGAAGCACCAATCATTCCGAAAGCCACCAAATACCATGGTGATTCCTTCTTTCCTCTGAAAAAAGCTTCATTACTATTGTCTTTTCCAGTGTAATAGGAAACCAGAAACAAGCCAAAAAAATAGACAAAACCAATTAATAATATTAGAATAGGGGACATTAAAGTCTTTGTATTTACTTTGTATAAAATAGTCTGTTTTAATCTGATTGCAAACACTATTTATATTATAAAAAGTTTTTATATAAACAATGGATTGATTATCAATCATTAAACAAACTCTGAAACGAACCCACAAAGGTAGGAATGTTCATTAAATTTGGCTAATAATGAAGAGAAAAGACCATTTATTTCTTTTAATTAAATCGCTAAGTCGCACAGAAAAGCGATTTTTCAAGATTTATTCTTCCCGTCACGTCATAGGAACCGGAAATAAATATGTGGATCTCTTCGATGCAATCGATCAATTGGATAAATACGACGAGGAATACCTGTTGGAAAAGTTTAAAAAAGAACGATTTACCAATCGTTTCCCAGTAGCCAAAGCCTATTTATATGAATTGATTTTAAAAAGCATGAATCAGTACCATGCACAAAACTCTGTCCACGCACAACTCCTCGATAATTTACGCAGCATCGCTTTCTTGTTTGATAAAAATCTTTTTGAACATGCTCAAAGGCTTTTGAATAAAGCAAAAAAAGCAGCATATGAATATGAATTGATCGCCTTGCTTCCAGAAATTTTTAGCTGGGAAAAAAAGATCATGGAAGTTCGCTTTTACTCTGGTAAAAAACTCAAGGACATAGAAGCGCTTCACCAAAAAGAAAACGAACTACTTAGCACCATTTTACAAATAAACCAATACTGGTTATTGGATGCTACTCTATACTATCAATACAATTTGGAGGGTATTGTTAGAAGCCAAAAGGAATTCAAAAAAATCGAAAATGTTATTCACACTCCATTAATGAAAATGGAGGAAGAAGAATTGCCTTTTGTGGTTCGTAAAATGTATTTCAAAATTTACTCAACCTATTATTTTATTATGAGGGATTTTGAAAATTGCTACCAATACATCTCTAAGATGGTTAGCTTATTGGAAGACAATCCAAACATCATTCAGGAAAATCCAAAGGAGTATGTAAGTTCCATAAACAACCTTCTGAACATGACCAGTGTGATGGCCAAGTTGGAAGAAACAGATGCCAACCTTCAGAAGTTGCGGAAAATGATGGAAGATGAAAAGTTCAGAAAGAACCGAAATCTACAATTGAAATTATTTGAATCTTATTATTACCACACCATCAATTATCACCGAAACCGAAGAGATTTTGTTGGCGGCTTAAGACATATAAAAGAAATAGATCGCGGACTCCAGGATTTTGGCAATCAAGTCAATGAAGTTGGAAGAACAATGCTTTGCTACCACGTTTTCCAATTGAGTTTTGGAGCAAAGAGATTTGAAACCGCATTAGAATGGCTTGAACGAATCACCACACATCCAAATCCCGAAGTTCATCAAGAAATCTTTATTTTCTCCAATATCCTTCAATTGCCAATTCTTTACAACATTGGCAATCAAGCCGAACTTCGTCAAGGTATCAGAAAAATCTACGCTTTCCTGAAAAGTCGAAAATCCAGGTACAAGATTGAAAGCCTGATAATTGTTTTTATCAAGAAGCTGGTAAAACTCGAAAAAGAGGAGCAATTTGTGGCATTAATGGAAAAACTCAAAAAAGATTTGGACTTATTGGCCGATGATCCATTTGAAAGAAAGATATTTGCCTACTTTGACTTTAGAAAATGGCTGACACAGGAAATCTCAAAACTGAAAATAAGAGTTTAATCAACTGGCTCACCCTCTTGGGTGTTGCCATTATTTGGGGCAGTTCATTCATTCTGATAAAGAAAGGAATTGAAGTCTATTCTCCATTACAAGTTGCTGCACTGCGAATATGTATTTCAGGCTTGGTCCTCCTACCTTTGGCTGTTAAACATTTAAAGAAAATAGATTATAAAAAAGACTACAAAGGCATTTTGATAGTTGGTTGGATTGGCTCTGCGATTCCCGCATTTTTATTTCCGCTTGCACAAACGCAAGTGGCCAGTTCTTTGGCTGCGATGCTCAACACACTGGTTCCTATGTTTACCTTTTTACTGGGATTATTCTTCTTTGGAACCGTTTTCAAATTAAACAAACTCATTGGAGTATTAATTGGTTTAATAGGAGCTTTCTTTCTTGTTTTTATTGGTAAAAGTGGAGGCTTCGAAATCAACCCCTATGCCTTTTTGATCATACTTGGGGGCTTCTTTTATGCCACCAGTACCAATACCATAAAAAAGTACTGCCAGCATATTCACCCCTTGGGCTTGACCGCTGCGGCATTCTTATCGGCCTTTCCAGTCTGCTTTATTTACTTACTCTGTAGTGATTTCAATGGAAGGTTGGCCATGACAGGAGGACCTGAAGCTCTGGGTTTCATTGTTTTGCTCGCTGTCTTCGGCACTGCGCTGGCCAATGTATTTTTCTTTGCCATGACCCAGCGAACCACTGCCTTGTTTGCCTCAACGGTCACTTACATGATTCCCATCGTGGCCAGCTTCTGGGGTGTCTTAGATGGTGAAATAATTTCCTGGAACCATTTGCTTGGCTTGGCCTTTTCACTACTTGGCGTTTACATAGTTTCCCGATCATAAACCTTTTAGCCGCAAATGAAAACGCTGA
>CALBCY010000203.1 GCA_937927195.1 uncultured Chitinophagales bacterium | reverse complement strand
TAAAAATGTCAAATTGCTAAGACTGTTAAAATTGGGAATTGACCCACTTAACTGATTGTATTCTAAGATTAAAGCTGTTAAATTGCCAAGATTATTAAAATTGGGAATTGACCCACTAAGTTGGTTTTCGTATAATCTTAAATCGTTCAAAAAGGCAAGGCCACTAAAATTAGGAATTGACCCACTTAATTGATTGTTTGATAAGCGTAAAACTGTCAAATTGCTAAGACTGTTAAAATAGGGAATTGAACCAGTTAGTTGGTTGCTTGATAAGCCTAAAACTGTCAAATTGCTAAGACTATTAAAATTGGGAATTGACCCACTAAGTTGGTTTCTAGATAAGTTTAAATCGTTCAAAAAGACAAGACCACTAAAATCAGGAATTGATCCACTTAGTTGATTATTGAATAAATCTAAATCTGTCAAACTGCTGAGATAATTAAAATCAGGAATTGCCCCACTTAGTTGATTGAAGCGTAAGAATAAAGCAGTCAAATTGGGAAGATCCAAATCGGGAATTGTTCCAATTAAGCCATTGTTAACTAAATTTATGCTATCAACATTGCAGCCATCTTCACTTAGTGTTATTCCTGTCCATGTTTCAACAGGAGTCGATAAATCCCATGAGGAATACCAAGAATCTCCATTTGTCGCATTATAGAAACTGACCAGTTGCAAGGAATCAGCTTCCAAGCAAGAGGAACTTTGAAAAGTTGCCTGAACAGATTGTATTATTCCATACGGATCTCCATAATTGCAATTGGCATCTTCAATGATTAAAGACCACTGTCCGAGATTCGGGTTTTCTCCCAGCCAATCGCCGCTAGTTCCAGTGATTCCAGAAAAATTACTTATGCCATCAAATGTGCCATCGAAGCTTGGGTTGTTGGGATCTTGAGGAGCAATATTTCCTGAAGTAGTCGTGTAACCTGATGTTCCAGCTGTAAAGCAAATATCAATCGGCTCTTCGCTGATGCTGCCAGGGCCATAGTAATTGGGGCTGTCTTGAGATGTGGCTATATTATTCGTAGAATAAACCTGACCAATATAAAGATCTTCCACAATTGTACTGATCCCTCCATCCGCTGAGTAAGCCAAAGCAATGTAGTAGGAGTCATTGTATCCACCATTCATATCAACATTGATACAAAAGGAGGAAATTGATCCATTTCCACTTGTTGTCAAATTTGTTGAGACAGGCCCGCTTAAGTTAAGTGGTAGAGAAATAAAGGAAGCCGTGCTTATGTATAATCCAGAAGTACAATTGCTGCCATTGTCCGAACTGATTGGGGTTCCTGCTAAATCTAAAGTGGGACCTGAATAAGCAGACAGACTAAAGAATAGTAAAATGGGTAGCAAAATGAGTAGGTTTGCAATTAAGGTGTTGCGTGTTTTCATTGAGTTAAATTGAAATAAAATTGAACTATAACTGATTATGGAATGAGACGATTAGCCTGTTTATTGGCTAATTATTGCATCTTGTTGGACGAATTCAAATGGACGAATTCAATTGGATAAATTATCTTTAGGCTTTCAAGGTAAGTATGGATGTAATGTAGATATTAAATAGGTATATATATGATTTTTGTTCATAAATATTGCTTAATATCTGCCTTTTCTTTTTATTATCAGGAATTCGGTGTTCGGAATTCAGTGTTTGTAATTTGATAATTTCCCTCCTTGCAAATGCTCAAAAATTAATATCTTTGATCCAAACCTCCAACCATTGAAAACTACATTCTTTCCATTGTTTTTATTTCTAATTTTAATTTCCTCTTGTAACATAATTAATGGTCTTAGGGAATTAAATAGAGATGCAGTGAAATTGTATAACTATCAATTTCAAGAAAAAACAATTTTCTTTTGTCCCATGCATCATTTGGGCCATGAATCATTTTACGATGATGCAAAGCGCATAATTTATGAGAAAAAATCAGAAGGCTATGTTGTTTTGTATGAGAAGGTGAAATTGTTGGAACAAGATAGTTTGAAGCGAGACATCTTAGAACGAAAATTAAGAAAAGTAAAAGGCATTGGTGGTAGTTACGATGACTATACCGATGTCAAGCTATTTGAAGGCTTTATGGGCCAACCGTCTAATGAAGAAATGGGTATTGAAGAAAGTGATATTTGGGCCGATGTTTCTTACACTGAATTCGTCGATTATTTTGAAAGCAGCCTCGGAGAATTGGTATTGGACAGCATTGACCTGATAACAGGTTTAGATGAGGAATATGTCAGGGCGCTTCCAATAAACAAAACGGATCGAGCGGCGGTTATTGTTGAATTTAGGAATGATGTTTTGTTCCAAGAAATCCTGGATTGCAGTTCTGATAAAATATTAATTGTTTACGGAGCTGGACATCGAAAAGGAATTGAAAAAAGGATGAAGAAAACAATAGAGGAATAAAAAAATAAAAGAATAAGAAATTTACTATTTTTCACATCTCTCATCTGCTCGCAAAGCTCAATCATTCAAATAATATAAACAACCAACTGCTCGTTGATAAAATATTCATTTCACAATAAAAAAAGAATCCCAAAATGTCAATATTGAAATGCTTTGTTTTATCCTTAAGTATACTTATCCTCTCTTGTATTTCTTCCATTTCACAAAATCCCAGATTCAACGGAGGAATTGTCGCAGGATTTAATTTTGCTGAATTGGAAGGCAATGGCCTTTTAGATTATTTCGGCATCAATGCTGGCTTTAGAGGAACGGCTAGGCTTGGTGAAAAAAGTCAGCTTTCTCTTGAATTGTTGTACAGTCAAAACGGTGAATACATTCTCCCAGATTATTACCCAAATGCTGATTACGGAAAAGTACGGTTGGATCATGTTGAAATTCCAGTCCACTTGGAATGGCGATTCAATCGTTTAAAAATGAAACAATCAAAATTATTGAAAATCGGAGCAGGATTGGCTTACACTCGTCTACTTAATTTCAAAGCAGAGGATGTACTAGAACATGATTTAAGCGATTTATTCATTTACAGTAGAAAAGATGCCATCTTACTCCAAGCAACAACCAGCTATTTTTTCAATAAGCATTTGGGATTAAATTTGAGGGCCACAATGCCGGCGCGGTTTGATGGATTGGATTGGACCTTGTCGGCAAGAATGGTTTATATGGTTGGTTAGGTGGAGAAGCCTTTAGCTTTTAAAACTCGCCAAAAGCCAACAGCCAACAGCCAACGGCCAACAGCCTCCATCAATAACTCCACTCCCTTTTCCAAGTATCAATCACATCGAAGGAAACTTTGAAATTCGATTGAGGTTTAAAGACATTGGATTCACCGAATGCGCCATAGACGCCTATTCTCAATCTTCGTCTAGGACCAAGTTTGAATGTTCTCTCTAGTCCAGCGAAGAGTTCTCCATGTCTGAAATTGTTCTCTTTTACCCAGATGGCGCCTCCACCTACAACCGCTTTTATCCGAAGTTTGTTGATCAAAGGAATATTGTTGATTAGTGCGCCATTGAAATGGTGGATTAAATGAAATTCTGCAAACCAATCGTTGGTAACAAGAGCGGTGTCAAGTACTTGAAATGAATTCAGGGCATTGGAAAAAAGCCAACGGTCCGATTGTCTAAACCGCTTTATATCTAAGAACCTAAGATCCTTTGTATTGATGAATTTTCCGGCGCTTGCTTGGTATTTGGTGTTTCCGAATACCCCCAAAACTAAATTTTGCTTCATGGCAAATTCCAGGTAATCAAAATCTATGTCACTGGTCAGAAAATTGTTCCAGCCTTTTCGGTAGGATAAACTTACGGTTGGCCATTTACTGCCAAGAACCAGTTTTCTGGTCGGTTCCGTCATAAATTTTTGTCCTGGAGTGTAGCTGATTTTTACTTGTGTTATCAAAGCCTGGTATCGTTCAAAAGAGAGCGGATCGTTGTCTTCAAAAAGATCGTCAAACAGTTTGACTGTTTCATAATCTTTGATAGGTTTTCGATCATTGTAGAATACATCCGTATCCAAATAAAAACCATTGAATACTTCAAAGCGATGCCCAAGTTGAAACCGATCACTCAATATGTAATTGGATACTCTGAAATAATTTAAATAGGCGTCATATTCGTTGATGTTTCTAAAAGACCGAGAAGCATTAAAATAAACATCGGCCAATCGATGAGGATTGTAGCGATACCAAATACCCATTCTACCTTGAGGGTCTTTATTCGTAATGCCCAAAGTAGCATGAACATCTGATCGCAATATTCTGCCGCTTTTTTTCCATCTTTTAAAGTAGCCTAAGTAGGGGCCTACTCGCAAACCTCCAACAAGGTCAAAGGTGACAAGGCTAAGGAGTGGTCCAACGAAGATGTCAGATTTTTTTTCATTGTTTCGGAAACCAACGCCTAGGTATAAAATTTCACCCAACTTAACTTTGTTAAACTCTGCCTGCACCGAATCCTGATACGCTTTGCTGTTTCTAATCGATTCGATGCTGTCTCTGGTAAACACAGATTTTTGTTCCTTTATGGACAAGGGCTCTGGACGACGAGCATTCCAATAAGTTGAATCTCTGTCGAAAGCTTCTTGCGTAGTAACAGCCACTTCATTGCCAAAAAACTTTTTGGGAAATTCATAGTTGTTTTCGTAGTCCGAATACAATATTAGCGTATTGCCTTTGAATTTTTGGAAACGGCCGACCTTTGTTCCGTAAAACATTTCTTGGCGAATCGGCAGCCAAATGCTGTCTTCTAACAAAGAATACCCTTGCTTTAGTCTCAATTCGTCGTAAACTTTCAGTGCCCCTTTCTGGAAGGTGAAATCGAATCTATTGATGTTCCAAATTTTATCATTGATATAGATGGTTCCTTTTACAGTCGAGTTGCCAGCCTTTCTTGGAATGACTTTGATTTGATAAACTGTTTGACCATCTTCAATAAGAGTGGCTTCCAATTTAAATTTGTAGGTTAAAATGGAAGTTTTGGCAATAGGAGACACAACGGGAACTTCAGTAATGTTCTTCAAGCTTATGAGATTTTCATAAAAGTTGAAATCCATTTCACTAAAATTTGGAATGAAAAGGCCATCCTTTTTTCCGTACAATTTGTAGCCGGTTCTTTCTTCTTTGTAATTGTTGGGATATTGATAGTTGAGCTGCAATTCCATTTCAAGCAAATTGAGCTTTGCCAATTCCGCATCCAACTTTTTATTGGCTAGTTTTTGTTTTTCAAAAGGATCAATTTCTTCTTCCAAATCGGCTTCTATGTTCCCTTCTTCAGCAACCGCTTTTTTCTTTTTTGAGTTTTCAATGTCTTCCCTGGCTTTTACATAAACATTGGCTCGGTAAGTTTCCAATTGAGTCAGGAAGTTTTTCCTGTTCTCTGCAGCTTTTTGAATGATGGCGTAAGCGGGATCTTTTTTATTGGCCTTGACGACGATTTCATCCAATTCTTTACTAGAGGATTCCAAATAAACATTTTTGTTTAGATCGGCCTGTCTTATAATGACATTGATCGTTTTTGTTTTATAACCAACAGAAGAAAAAACAAGATCATATTCTCCAGGATCGAGGTTGATAAAATATTTTCCATCATCATCGGTTGAAGTACCAGTTTCAGTTTCCTTTACATAGATGTTTACAAAGGGGACAGGAGCATTGTCTTGGTCCATGACAAAGCCACTAACATTCTGAGCAATAAGCGATTGGCACAGGCAAATTAACAAATGGCATATAAAAAGAAATGGTAGTTTTTTTTGCATTAAATCGGTAACAGATAAATAGATGTTAGATATTATACTTAACTCTGGACATTAGATTTTAGACTTGCGTTCTAGACAAATCATGGCTTTCCTTTGATGTTCAGCACTCAATGATACATTAGATTTTAGACTTGTTGAAACAGTGAAAATGTTTTTTATCAAGGATACTCTGCGATCTAAGGTATGTTTCTACTTATATGAACGTAAAAGCTTTCAATATAGTAACTGAAAACGCAAAGAATTGTTATTGAAATTGCAAAAAAAGCCCCCATTCGCAAAGCGAATGGGGGCAATTAAGGATGTTTTATTCCCAGCATTCAACATCCTCAACCATTTTATTATAATATGTTGGACGTTTTTATTGAGATATTGTACATTTTATGGTTTAAATTTATTATTCAGGCGTTCCAGCAGCAATCCAAGCCTCAATTTTATCGATAGAACAATCGGCTAGTTTTATACCGGAAGGTGGCATTGCAACAGCATCTGCGCTGTGATTAATAGATCCTATAATTTTACCAAAGCCAACGACAGCAACTGCATCGTCATAATTGGCCAAACTGCCATTCCCGAAACCACTGACATGACAACCTGAGGTTGCACAATTCGTATCCAATATGGTTTTTATATCGGCATTGTAAGTCATATCAGTTGTATCACAAACTGGATCCGGATCTGGATCATCATCATCTCCGCATGAAACAAAGATGAATACCATTCCGCAAATTAATAGCATACAAAGATGCCTGAGATTAAATTTTGATGTCATTATAAAATGTTTATATGGTTTAATATTTAAATTCGTTTGTCCTTACCAAAGTAACGGAAAATTCCAAGATCTGTTTGATTTATATGGATTTATTTAGCATTTTGACGCCGAATATCACTATCACAAACATAGAATGAGACTATTTTTTCACATAGCTTACGACGGACACAAGTATAGAGGTTGGCAAAGGCAACCAAAAGTAAGATCGGTCCAAGAGTTTATCGAGGACAGATTAAAGAAAATTTTTAAAAAGGACATTACAGTTTTTGGCTGTGGTCGGACCGATGCTGAGGTTCATGCTAGTCAATATTTTTTCCATATAAACCTTGAAAATAAACCAGATTTTGATTTAAAATTTCGATTAAATAAAAATTTGCCAGATGATATAGCTGTTTTTGATATTTTTGAAATGGGTGAAAAACAGCATACACGGTATGATGCAAGTTTACGGGTATATGATTATTTTATCCATCAGAACAAAGATCCATTTTTTGACAAATACAGTTCTTTTTATCAATTGGGCAAACTTGATTTTTCAGAGATGCAAAAAGCAGCAACTTTGTTTCTAAAGTATGACGACTTTCGGTCTATTTGTAAAAGCCCTAATTTTTACGACCATACCATCTGTAAAATAGCCAAAGCCAATCTGTTTATAAATGAAAAAGAAGAAAGGTTGCGATTTGAAATTGGAGCCAATAGATTTCTTCGTGGAATGGTAAGGCTCAGTGTGAGTTATTTACTAAAAGTTGGCCAAGGCAAGATGAGTGTTGATGAATTTGAACATATTTTCTCCAATAAAATTGAAGCAAGTAATTTGGTGCCTGCCAAGCCACACGGTTTGTATTTGTCCAAAGTGGAATACCCATATATGAACCTTGAACCCAGACAAGGCTTGTGCTATTTTTTAAAGACAGGATTGAGTTGAAATGCTTCAATTGGAATACCAAGTAAATCAAATCTCTCCAAACTGAAACAATCAATAAAATATGCTATTAAAGGGAAAAATTTTATTGCGAAGGGTTTTATCCCATCCTTGGTGATACTTTCTATAAAACATTGAGAACCTATTGTTTAACATACTTGAAAGCTGCTATTTATTACAGCCTGAAATCTTGAAGGGATAATTTAGGTCAAATATTTCCTTCCAAATTTTATAATGAACATAAAATGATTAATTTTGAGCCTTATTTTACACAAATTAAAATTCAAATCATGGGTAAAGGAGATAGAAGAACTAAAAAAGGAAAAATTAATATTGGCTCATTCGGAAATTCTAGACCAAAGAGAGGCAATGCTAAAAAAACTGAAGACGGGAAGAAGAAATCTTAATTCCCGTACTTCCACTTTTCATTTTATTCTAATAGCTTAAACTCTTTAAGCATAAATTTGATAGCAATCCTGCTATCAAATACATTATATATACTACAAATATCTAGCTGTTTTAAATTGATTTTCATTTCAATATGAATTGTCAATTTGACCATTCGAAGCAGTTTATCAATTCTATTTTATTCTATTCTTAAGTGCATAGGCACATCAAATTTAAGGCACAATTAATCGTGGAATACAAAAAAATATCTTTCCGATTGGGTCTTCAGCAATTAATGCCATTTTCAATTTGTGAGACAATTTTAACTGTAATTGATATAAATCATAGCTAGCTACAGATTTTTATTTTTAATAAGCAATTTGAAAAATAATATTTTTTGAAAATTCGAAAATTTTGCTTGGCTAATTTATTGCATTATATGTGTTTTTTTTCGTAATTTTTAGCGTTTTTATTGGAACATTTTAGATCTGAACCTATTCAGATCCTTTTGGAAGTATGTTGGAACTTTGGATTTAGAGATAAATTGGAAAATCCAATCATGCTCAAATATCGAACACTAATATTTCACCCTATTACAATTTTGATTCAGCCGAACTTGTAATAAAACCTAAATCAACACATTATGAAAAAAGAACAACTCAAAAATTTTAATCGAACCCTTATTCTGCTCTTGGCATTGGTCAGTAGTAGTCTGGTTACACACAGTCAAGTAAGCTATATAAGTCCATTTACAGGAAATCAAGGAGGGGGCACTGCTCTGTTTGCCCAATGTGTTCCAGATGGAAACAGTAATATGTTCCTTGATTGGGAAGTTTTTGTATCTGATAACCTTTGCAATGGCATTGGAAGTGCTGGTGCAGGGCAAGGAAGCTCCTGTCGAGTAATTGTTCGCGGTATGAATGCTGATGCTGATCCAAACAGTGTTATTGCTTCTGCTGCGGAATGCATCATTGATGGTATTTACAATGGAGAGAATGGTAACAATGATCGATATTTTGTGAACCTTAATGCCTGTAACCCACAATTAACAGATGGACGTTACTCTGTTGAAATTCAATGCGATTGTCAAGGTGGAGATTACAACAATTACAATGGTTTTTCTACTGCAGCAACCACATGGAATTATTTTCCCAACGATGGTGATTCCCCTGAGGCTTACTATCTTGGAGCTTGTGGATTGGCAGACGGACTGGATAATATTTCTGAAGTGAATACAAATGGAGTATGTTGTGCGCCTTCTCAATTAGATTATTTCACCATTGGAGATGCTGATGTTTACAGGACAATGGTCGTCATAAATGGGCTGTTCATTGATATGGGCAAGTTTACACCCGGTAACCCTGCTCTTCCACCTTCTTTGCATGATATTCCATTATTGTATCCTGATGCTGGAGCATGCTTACCGCTGGAGACTTTCCCACCTATCGGATATTGTCCTACGGATGTTTTAGAATTGGATGGTGCGGAAACCAATATTTCCAAAGTTGTTGATTGTAATGGTGATGGAAACCGTGGTGGGTTTGGAGATGAAGCTGATGTCACTGGCAACAGAATTTATTACAGCGTTTTTCCAAGCGGAACACCTTCTGGAACTTTTTGTAGCTTAAATATTCCCTTCAATGACAACTGCCCTGATGGATTTTACCCTGGAACAGGTGGTAATGTTTTCCCGATGGGTGGAAATTGTCAAAATCAAGGTTGCATAGTCGATCAACGCTGGCAAACCTCTTCTGCAAACATCAACCTCCTTGAATGCAATGCGGCTAATGCCTGTCTTGGTGTTAGCGGTCCGGGTTCTTATACACTTCAATTGTACACAGAAACCGATATAGTAGATTGTGGAGGCATAGCTTCAACAATCAGAGAACCACAAAACCCAAATGATTATTATACAACAAGCTTTGTTGTCTTCGATGAAGACCAAGCACGTGCCAATAAATGCACAGATTTTCTCGCAGTTTCTTGCACATCAGAAATGGCCTGTGATGCAGATGATGGTTGCATAAATGTAACAGTCACTCAGGCAATGGTGGATGCAGGAAATATACCTTTTTCAATTTCTTATTCAATGGATGGAGGAGCACCAGTTACGGCAACAGGTACACTGTCAGGTACAAACCTGGAATTGTGTGGACTGGCCCCCGGCTCCTATACCGATGTCAAAGTAATCGACAGTTCTGGTTGTGAATTCTTCGGAGATTCAGCAGGATGCGATATCAATGAATATCAGGTAAACTAAACCAATTGTGTAAAATAAGAAAAACGAAAAAAAATGAAAACAATATTTAATAAAATAAGCTTCATTTGCATGATTCTGTTTTCCGCAGTTTTGGTAAATGGACAAATAATTATAAATGAAATATCTTACGATCCTTGTGGAGCGCAAGGAGGGGATACTTCCTGTGAATTTCTTGAATTATACAACGCAGGTTCTGCCACTGTTGATTTAAGCAGTTATGATTTTACTTCTGGAACAAACGAAGCTGCAGGCAGTCTTGCAGGAATAATGATTATGCCAGGTGAGTACATTGTTTTTGCATTAAATGCTGGAAGTATTGGCAATTGTGGTTATAATATTCCTGCTGGTACACAAATCGTTGATTTATCCAATGGGTTGACCAATACAACAGGAGAAACCATCACTTTAGAAGATGGATCAGGCAATGTAGTTGATGTCTTTACTTACAGTGATGCCTGTGGTGCCAAAGGAGATTGTAATTCCTTAACTTTTATTGGAGCCCCAACAGACGATAACTCGGACTGTACCAATTGGGTTCCAGCTTGCCCATCTGTCGGAGCAGTAAATCCGACTCCTTCTTTGGAAATTGCACAACCTTCTGGATGCATTGAAGCAGGAACTGACTTCAATCTTACCGCAACCCTTTCAATAAACACAGCTGATGCAACAAATGCATGTGCTCCAGCTCCAGTAAGTTCTTATACTGGGATGATAACAGTTACACTTTCTGATGGAACGGTATTATCTGGTTCAGCTACGGCTGGCGTGGTAATGCTGATAGCAAATTTGCCCCCTGGAACTTATTCTGCAGTGGCCACTGCTACAGGATCAGATGATTCTATTCCAGTATCATTCACTGTCTCTCCAATCTGCGATGTCTTCATTACTGAAATCACTGCAGACAACGGATCAGGAGACGGACAAGGCAGTTCAGAATGGATAGAATTGTACAATCCAACCGGAACGCCAATCGACATCAGCTGCTATGTTTTAACAGATGGCGATTGGATCATTACCATGCCACCTGGAACCATGATCGGCGCAATGGAATATTTCACCATCGGTGTTGAAGCATTTGCCACTTGTCCCAACTGCGATAACTTCGCTGGCTCAACCAATGTCCCAGGCATGGCAAACCCTAACAATACGGTTCCAACGGCTGCGGGAATCAGCTACGATTTATGTGTTGCGGCACTAGATGCTGCAGGATATTATAATGGCTTTTATGTAAATTCTACCTGTCCCGATGGAACAGGGACTACTTATCCCAATTTTATCATAAACAGCACTACTGCTGAACAATTGGCCTTATTTGATGGAACTGGTGGAACAACTGATCCGATCTATGCAGTCAACTGGATGGGTGGACAGTTTTCTGGTGGAAATGGCAATGCAACGGCGGCTTCACCAGCAGCAGATGCTTGTGCAACGGAAGGAATAAATTATGTGTTCCCAACAGATCCAACAGATCCATTTTATGACAGTGATATGCCTTTAATCGATCGGGAAGTAGGTTGTTCAACATCTTGGGCATTTGTCAATGGCGAATGGATCAAAGACGATACCCCAACCATGGGTTTAGACAATACTACCACCTCTTATATAATTACCATAGATGGAATTGCTTACGACTTAGGACCTGTTTATGACATAGATGCACCCATCCAGGGTGACTTTGGCCCTAGAATTCTTATTTGTGGTGCCAATAATTTAAGCATTGGATTTCAACAATTGGATTACCAATATCTTTTTGTTGATGATGTAATAAATGGTATTGATGTTTGGGCTGATCCAGGACCATTCACTTCTGGAGGAGGACGAGGTTCTTATATAGATGTCAACATCAATGGTGTAACGACACAGTTTCCTATTAATAGTGGAGTCATTAGTACAGGAGCATTAAGTCCAGGTGATGTAGGTTATCTGGAATTACAAATTAGAGAACATGCTTATAGTTCCATTAACTTTGTAACGGAAACTTGTACACCTACCGATATTGCTGCACCAATGGCATTGGATTGTATAATGACCGTTCGCGTGCCATTTGAAGTGGCTGAAGAACCGATGATTGTTTCAGCGGTAGCTTCCGAATGTTTTGGTGCGGGTAATTATTCCATTGATCTTTCAATTACAGGAGGGGCAGCACCCTATTCCGTTACTTATGATGGTGCAGCTGCTGGAACCTTAGGTAGTTCAAGCGGAACGGTTGGCAATTTCTCTTCAGATTTATCGATGCATACCATAGCAATTACCGATGCCGATGGTTGTGAAGCAACGATTATGGTAATGGCTGCTGATCCAGCCAATTGTACGAATACCTGCCCAGATTTTTTAGGAGCCTCATCTGACAATCAAATTTATTGCACAGACAATGCTCCAGCAATGGTTACTTTAGAAAATACCGGATCCAGTTTGAATGCACCTTCTCAGTTAGCATGGGCATTGTCGAACAGCCCAATTTCTGACGCGAATGGAATCAATCCTGGGAATATTGTTGGTTTAGGTTCAACTTTAAATGTTCCGGCACCTACAACTCCAGGAACTTATTATTACACGCCTTACATAAGTGGAGGTGGATCAACTGCGGAATTTATCGATCCAAATTGTCAGGATTACGGAACACCAATAGCTGTTACGGTAGCACCTGTTGTTTGCATTTTAGCATCCAATCCTATTTGTAATCCTTCTGGTGCAACTTACAATGTAATTGTAGAAGTTGCAGGAGGTCTGCCAAGTGTGGACAATACAGAGGATTATACCATTACTTCAACAGTTGGAGTGTCCGTTGCTCAAACTGGAACCAACACTTATTTACTTGGGCCATTCCCTTACGATATGCCTTGGGATGTTTCAGTAGCTGACAATGCTTGTATGCCAGCGCTAGCCAATGGTGCTTCGCCTGCTTGTTGCCCGGCTTGTTTGATGCCCGAATTAGATGAAAATATTTATGCTTGTAATGAAATAACAGGAGTGGATATTGAAAGTTATGCTGAAACTGTCAATGTAAATGAATTTGCTGATAATGCAGAATACAACTGGACCCTAAATGCAAGC
Organism: uncultured Chitinophagales bacterium; assembly: GCA_937927195.1. Lineage (GTDB taxonomy): Bacteria > Bacteroidota > Bacteroidia > Chitinophagales > UBA2359 > JAHDGP01. The sequence continues at coordinate 1,986 of CALBCY010000203.1, read as the reverse complement.
AGCACTGCCATGGTTGTAAGCACTGATTTGGCAGATGTTTCAGTAACGCATTCAGGAGCTTCTTGTGCTCCAGAAGTGGCTATTTTTGATCTTGAAATTGATTGTGTTACCGACGCTGCCTTAGATTTAGATGGTGGCTCAATTACCATAACGGTTTTCCCTCAGATAGATGCCAGCTTGGTGACTGTAAGTGGAACTACTTGTGAGCCTGTTGTCAGTCCAGGTTCATGTGATGGTTTGGTAACGATAAGCTATGATGCAGATGGAACAGGTGCTTATGCTTTAACAAGTCCTCCAGCTGGCTTGGATGAAGATGGTGAAATGGTATTTTATCAAGTTGTTTCAACAAATGCCAATGCACCAGCTGCCTGTAACTTTCAAGGAAGCTTTGCCTTGTCAAATTGCTGCGATGCGGATGCAGGTACGATTACAGCTCCTACTGAAATTTGTTTAAATGGAACCGCAGATGTTAGCAATATCGGTGGAGGAGCAACAATTCCAATGCCTGGTCAATTTGATTACATTGTAATTGAAACAACTGGTAATACTGTTGTCTCATTTGGAACTGAAGCTGCTACGGAAACCTATCTTGGAAGTGCAGCTGTCGGAGATTATTGCATCAGAGGTGTTGCTCATGACGGAAATTATACCATTGCGACTGGAGCTGCTGATCCAGGAGAGGACAGCGGAAACTGTTATGAAATTAGCCCTTGTGCAAATCTTACCATCAATCCATTGCCAGTGACCAATCCAACAACCTTGACTATTTGTCCAACAGATAATCTTTCATTCAATCTTTTGGATGCAGAAGATGCAGGTGGGACCACTAATTCCGGTGGAATGGATATTGACAATGGTGCAAGCAATGTTACCATAACTTATCACACAGCTACTCCTGCAACTACAATGAACATGATTGCTACACCTGATAACTATTTGGGGATTCCTGGAATGATAGTCTATGGACTCATTACTGACAATAGCACAATGTGTTCAGCAGAAGCTCAAATTTTGTTAGCAGTTTATGCATCTCCTACCATTACGGGTATGGTATCTAATCCATCTACCTGTGGAGGAATGAATGGAAGTGTTACCTTGACTTTGTCAGGGGTTACTGACCCCAACATTACCATAGATTATATGGGTGGAACTTTTGGTAATGTACCAATTAGCGGTGGAATGGTAACCATTACTGGTCTGAGCGCAGGATCTTACACCGATATTACTTACTTCGATAGCAATGGATGCGCGCCGCAAGATCCATTGTCATTAGTGTTGACAGATCCAAGCGCTCCAGATGCTCCAACCGCCATGGGTGGTGAATACTGCATTGGTGAAACCATCACAGACATTGAAGCTACAGGAGATCTCAATGCTACATTCAATTGGTATTCAGATCCAGCATTGACCATGGCAGCCACGGGAGTTTCTGGAACCAATAACGAAATTTTTACACCTACTGGAACTGTAGGGACTCAAACTGTTTACGTAACTCAAACGGTAGCGGGTTGTCAAAGTACCGGAACTACTGTAGAAGTGGAAGTGTTCCAAACTCCAACAGTTGATTTAGGAATGGATATAGAATTGTGTAATGATGGTTCTACAGCTATTTTAAGCACAGGTGAACCATTCATTGATTATTTGTGGAGTCCTGGAGGAGAAACAACACAATCTATTACAGTGACGACAGGAGGAACCTATTCAGTTATGGTAACGGGAGCCAATAATTGTACCGCCACAGATATGGTAAATGTTACTTTTAATGATTTGCCAACAGTAGATTTGGGTATGGACATCGTTCAATGCCAAGGAACAGGAGCTGTTATGCTAGATGCAGGAGCAGGCTTCGATGAATACTTGTGGTCTCCAAATGGAGAAACCACTCAAACGATCACGATCACCGATGCCGTAATGGCACTCACAACCTATTCGGTAACCGTAACGGATGCCAATGATTGTACTGCCACAGATATGGTTGATGTAACG
>CALBCY010000202.1 GCA_937927195.1 uncultured Chitinophagales bacterium | reverse complement strand
AGGGCATTTTGAGCTTGGATGGCATTTCAACTTTTCTCGACGTTGTTAATGTAGCAAAAAGCTATTTGAACCACATAGGACACAATAGGACACATAGGGTATTTTGAGCTTGGATGGCATTTCAACTTTTCTCGACGTTGTTAATGTAGCAAAAAGCTTTTTGAACCACATAGGACACAATAGGGCACATAGGGTATTTTGAGCTTGGATTGCATTTCAACTTTTCTCGACGTTGTTAATTAGCAATAAGTCTATTTGAACCACATAGGACACAATAGGGCACATAGCGTATTTTGAGCTTGGATTGCATTTCAACTTTACTCGACGTTGTTAATGTAGCAATAAATCTTTTTGAACCACATAGGACACAATAGGGCACATAGAGTAATTTGAGCTTGGATTGCATTTCAACTTATCAGTTTATATTTATCAATCCATCATTCGCTCCAAGTCGGAATCTGAAAGGCTGGCCTGAAAGAGAATGGCTTTATGATTTGGATTCAGCGACCAGAAATAGCTAAGGTCTTCTATGGCAAACAAAGCTTGTTTGTCATCTGTTCTTTCTAAACTATAACTTTCTAGTGGATGATCAGATATCAATTGTATTTTATTGAACTTAACAGGGAGATTTATTTGAGAACCTTTCATTTCAATAGCCACCGTTTTCTCGCCATTGGTTAAATAGCAATAAGTTTTGGCTTTTTCCGTTTCCAAAGCCGCTTCTAATCCTTCGACCACTTTCGCGGCTTTATCTAAGTTTTGCTCTAAAACAGCATTTTCATCCTCCAATTTTTTAAACGTTTTTTCGATTACTTTTAGCTCCTCCATTTCTTCACGCAAAAGTCTATTTTCATAGTTTACATCGGCGAACATTTTTCTAAGTTCTTCCTCTTTGCTACTTTTTTCTGTTGATAATTTTTCTATTTCAACTTCCAAAATAGCAATTTCCTTTTCTTTGTTTTTTAAGTTCTCAATACAATCTTTTGAGTTAGCGAGTATGTGATTTTCATATTCCTCTTTTGCTTTATTTGCTTGGACCAACCTTCCATTTAGATCCTCTAACTCGCTGGTGTTTGTTGCTTTAAAAGGTGAATCACTTTCAAAGACCTCTGCCTTATCATAGGATCTTGCAAGATCCTCTTTCGTTGGGAATCGCAATCCTACAATGTGCAAATCCCACTGCCCTTCATTAGGCGTCATTTTTATTTCAGCAACCCTTCCAACCGTATTTTCAATTCTTTCATTGTGATAAACAGAATCACCTGAGATATCTCTATCAAAAAACACCAAAACGAACATGTATTCTTTTTCAAAAACCTCACTGATGGTAATGTTTTTGTATGCAAATTTTACTCCGCTGTTTTTGAAATACAGGTACACATTTTTGAGGTATTCCTTTACTTTAATTGTTCTCGTTCGATCTCTTTCTTGGATCAAATCGTCCTCAAATACGACATTTTCATCGTAAATAATCAATTTGTAGGACTCTTCTGTAAACTCTGAACGCTCTTGGGAAGAAGTATTTTTATCACCAATAAGGTTAAGTAATTGCTCAAGCGTAGCAACCATGTTTTTTGATTGTTGCTGAACATATTCGACCTCATTGGAACCGATTCGGCTAGACTGAGCGGTCAGATTGGAAGTATGAAATAAAAAAAACAGAGCAATTGTGAGGCAATAAAATGGTTTCATAGCGTTCTTTTTGGCGCAAGAAAGGTTGAATTTTTAGTCTATAAAGATGCTCAATCTTTAGGAAATTTCCAATATTTGTGGTTTTTTATATTCATTTTTTTTGTATAGATCATCGAGGATTCAGGTAATGAATACAGTAACACGTCCGCTGCTAGATCGCTTGCCTCAAAGATTCAAGGTATGATGCAGAAGGCTAAGCAAAAAAACATCTTCTATGAACTTTTTGCTTCAATTGATTCAGGGCGTTTCTGCGCCATACTTTAGTCGGAACACTTCAGGACTTGTCCGTTTATATTTAATCAGTATATATAAGTTGTCAAATTGACTAAAGGGAATGTCCGAAGCTCCATCAGTACCCGCTAGAATATCCAAAAGGTAAGGAGTTGTGTTGGAATGACCCACGATTAGGACTTTCTTATTTTCGTAGTTATTGATAAGGGTATCAGAGAAGGTTTCTAACTGAGAAGGATTGTACAACTGCAGAGTTAAATTCTGATCCTCAGCCACAGGTGTTGCCGTGCCAATGGTTCGATTGGTATTGCTGGAAAAAACTTCATCTAGTTCAATATTAGAAAACAGACTGCCTAATTCTTCTGCTCTTTCTAAACCCAAAGTAGTCAAATTGTTATTGGATGTGTTTGCATGGCGAACAAGATAAAAAACCGCATAAGGATTGTAAATATTTTCTGCCACCGTAATTGTATCAGTTGGGCTTATGAAAATCGTATCAAGAATTTCAACAGTATCCTGCGTTTCATTGGCAACCTCTGCCCCACCTTTGCAGGATTGGACAATCAGAATGCTGAATAAAACGAAAGAAATTATACTAAAATATTTCATGATATCAAATTTTAAATAAAGTTTACATAAAGGAAGCATAGATCCATTCAAAAGAAAAAGCTTCAATCACAAAGGCCGGAAAATAAGTCAATCTCGTGAAATTGTGAATCGTATCGAACTTTCCCTTGTAATGAGATTCAGAGGGTGATTGCCCAAAAATCAAATGGAATAAGTACATACAAAGATACTCACCAATTTGGAAAGTCAAACCATAAATGAATAATCGAAAATACCATGGCAATGGATATACGTAAGGAACAGCGAGGTAAATCCAAAAAGCTGTTAGAACGATTCCATAAACAAAAATGTAAAGTATGCTCCAATAGCCAAAAAATCGAACATCTACTTTTTCCCTTCCTTCCTTGATCCACATTTCAATGCTGTCAAAAATTGAGGTGAATAAGACCTCAAAAAAACAGCCAAAAGCTGAGAAAAGTATTCCAAGTTTTATGAATTCCAACATAAAAAACCATTTTTAAATCTTGACAAAACCTCAAACTGAAATACCAATAGCTAGCTATTCCAAACAGTTTAACAGCTTCTATTGTTTCAAATATTCCTCCTTGGTCAAACCATAATTAACAAGATCATGAAAGACCATTTTTGACTTCAAATGCTTTTTTAATAGGCCCTCTTTTTTTAGTCCAGCTTTTTCCATCACCCTTCCTGAGGATGGATTTCCTCCTAAATGCGAACTGGTAATTTTATTAAGCTTCAAATCCTCGAATCCATATTTTATCATAAGCTTTAGCGCCTCCGTCACATAGCCTTTATTCCAGAAAGGTAATCCTATCCAATATCCAGCTTCCGCCCTTTCATTTTTTAAATTGATCGAAAAGCTTATGCCTCCCATGAAAGCCATCGTTTCTTTTGAACGAATCGCAAAAATCATACGAGATCCAGTTCTCAATCCCTCATTCGCAAGGTTGAGCCAGTAAACGGCATCTTTTTCAAAATAAGGATGTGGCAAATTCAATGTGAATTCAGAAATTTGTGGATCAGAAGCATATTTAATTATCAACGGGATGTCATTGGCCTTTAAATTATTCAATACCAAACGATCCGTTTCCAATTGAGGTAATTTTTCCATGAGATAGATTGTAAAATAAGAATGGCACAATATCGAATTTTTAATCTTAAAAACCAATTCTGATATACAACAATGATGCTTTAATCTTCTTCGAATTCCACATTCTGAGGCACATAAAGGACCTTGCCATAATTTTTATAAATCATTTCTTTTTCAAGCAATGCTCCGGCTCTAAATTTTGCAATTTTCTTTCTCCAAATTTCATTGCTTCTAAAAAACTGATTGTCTTTTTTTATAAACTTGTGATTCTCTTCGACAATGTGAAAGGCAAAATCTAATTCTTCACTTACACGAATTTCACCCTCAATCAATTTATCGGTTAACCACAAATTTATTTGAAAAGTCCATGAAGTGTTATTGGTTAATTGAAAATCGTGATAATTGTAAAAAATTGCTGCTCCGCTTGCCCACGGCAAAACTCGCCCATTGTCAGGAAAGGGATCAACACTGTGGTGATGCCTTTCCGTGATTTCTAAAGGAGAATGCAAGGCTAACCAATGAAGCAAATTTGCTGCTTGACAGATTCCTCCTCCAATACCCGTTCTAGGTTTTCCGAATGAAAGTTCCATTCCTTCTTTGTATCCTTTCTTTTTGGTTGGAAGCCCAACTATTTTACAAAAAGAGAACGTTTCTCCAGGGTGCAATATGATGCCGTTTATTTTGCTGACAACAATTTTCAGGTTATCCACCTTGTTGTATTGCAATCGCATGTCTGTTTCGCCTAACTTTTTAATCAGTTTAGACTGATGTTTCTTCACTCGAAAGGGAAATTTTTCTTGTTGGTAAAATTCAGCATATTGTTTGGAATCTGTAATCCATTTTATTCTTCGACGAATTCTTTTTTCCCAGATTGAAATAAAATATAGAGCAGGATGCCGTTGAGACAATAATTTTTTTTGTGGCATTCGTCTCATTTATTTTTTAAAATATACTTCATTTGTCCAAGTAAACATTTGATTAACTTTTTCTTCGTTTTCATTTAACCAGTCAACAGTGGCACCACCATTGCTTTGTTTGATGTAATAGCAAAAGGCTTCTAAATGTCCATGCTCCTGGAGTTGGCTATAAAAATCCACATAAAGATCCCACCAAATTCCATCATTCCCCTCACGAGATTCCTTTAAGGTAGAGAACATTGAATTTGTCTTGTCATAAAATTGCTGCTCTGCTGATTTCACATCTCCATTTACCGACTCAATGCCCGTATTCAATAAAGACAATATTAAGCTTGTAGCTCCAAATGGGTCGTTGGGTTCCGATAAATTTAGGCTAATATTTATTTCCTTTTCACTAGTTCGCTCAACTCCTTGTCTTTCCATTGCCCCTGAAATTTCAAGTGCTCCTATAGAGCGCTTAGTGTCAGGTTCAAGAAATAAAAAGAAATACATGGCTAGTAGCGATTGGACATTTTTGCGTTGATCCGCCTGACAGGCCCCCAATAAGAAATGACTAGAAGCATGAAATGTATTTAATTCAACAGCTTTTAAAGCTGCAGCTTCTCCTTCCAATAAATTAGACTTCAAGTAGTTTGTTATTCCCAAATTGTATCGGAGCAAATAATGGTCTGGAAATTCTTTAATTCCTTGCTCATACGTTTTAATTGACTCATTTGACCTTCCTAACAAATCTTGCACTGTTCCTTTGGCAATATAAGCCTCCAATTTAACCTCACTTTTCTTTTTCAAGGCTATATTTAAATGCCTGATCGCCTTTTCATATTCTTTTAATGAAATGTATGTAATGCCAATTTCACAATTCGCTTCAGGAGATTTCTTGTCGATTTTTAAAGCTTTTTTATAGGTTTCTATTGCCTCTTCAAATTTTCCAGCCTGGTGAAACTCAATTCCTGTTTCAATCAATTTCGGAACAGTTTTCTGAGCAATTAATGAACTACACATTAATAAAGTGCAAAAAACAAACAGTTTTTTCATCGTTGTATATTTAATTAGGAAAAATTTTATTTAAATGCTAGTCCTTTTCTCAAATCTAAAGCCAGCTCTTTGGAGACAAGAACATTAAAAAATCAACTTTACAAAATCATGCTGAAGCAACTGCAAACAACTAGTGCAAAAACACTTTTGATTCCACAATTAGCCATATAAATTCAATTCAGATCAAAGCCATATTTAGTTAAGTTACAATATATATAAATGCAGGAAGAATTTTGTAATACTTGACGTAAAATGTTTTTTAAAAATTCCATGATACAATCAGGATGCTCTTTCAATGCTATTGGGACAGAATATGCAAGGGATGGAAACAATTTCATATAGGCTTTCAGAAGGCCCTCTTCTTCTTTTACTTTTTTAAAGTCCTCTATTCCATACCCAGCTTCCCGATAGTATTTAGCAGCAATGTGGTCAAGGCAGACCCAAATTTTACCTGTTGCTTGGGAAAGCAATTTGGCCTGTGTTGATTTCCCCGTACAAGCAGGACCAATTAAAATGATAGAATGATTCATTGTTTTCCAAGTATTAGATTTTAAACCACCTTAGATGCTAGTACTGAGATTTAACTCAAAAAAAATCATCAACACTTTGACAATCTCTCCTTTGTAAATCCTTTTGCATTCATTATTCGCTTCAACTCACTTTTAATTTCTGAATGTTTTTTATACGGAAAACATTCTTGTTTAGTAAATAAATTGATTTCATTCGCAGATATTTCATCTTCGAAGTCCACAATCTTTTTAGTTGAATTGTAAGGATTGAACACATACTCTTTAACTTTATCCCATGGCGTTTTTTCATGTTCAATATCGGCATCTAGATATTTTGATAAATCCATAATTGCTAGATTGTCTTTTTCACATTCTTTTTTTAATGCAAATAAAATTTTATCCAACTCTGTTTCATTAAACCTTTCATGTTGAAGCAAAAAAATCAAGTCGAAAACATCTTTAAGTCTAGGACGAACAATCAATTGATGAAGTTTCCAAGAAACCTGTAGTGCAAATGGACAGACTTTTTGCAAGAGGAAAGGCTCGCCTTCTAAGGGAATGTAATTGAGTTTTTCAGGTCGAAAGTCAAGGTCCAAATTAAAGCTGATGTCCAAACCTAGATAATCAAATTCTTCCCCATTTACATAACAAAGCAAATCAGTGTTGACTGTTGGAAAATCTTCATTCATGGCATAATCAATACTGCGCCAAAAATTATTTTCTTTGAAACTACGAAAAGGAACATTGAGCCCATCCGTATTCTCGGTCACATCAATCACCCATGATGAGAAAATACTTTTTGCACTTGCTGGATCATTGAGTTTCTTCATGTAAACCCAATCCAAATCCTGAACCAATCTCATAGCAGGATCTGGAAAAAATTGTCTAGTAATGATGCTTCCTTTAAGCATAAAAGGCACATCATAATCACAGGAGCTTCTAAGAAAACTCTCTATCGCCAAAATTAATTTTATATTCTCATCCATCACCACACCATTTCATTGTTAATTTAATTGATCCAACCAGCATCAAGCTGAAGGTTGGAATCATAAATACAAAACTCCAATTCTTCCTTTAAAACTGGGGCCTTGACTTCAGCAAGAGCTGTTTTTAAAGCTTGAATTCTTGACATAATACTTGCCTCACCATCAAAATCCCTCAATGTAATAAATTTCCGATTTGCTTCATTCTTCAGTGAGTTTTTTGAAAGTTTGCCACCAAATTTCTCTGCCAATGCTTGCATGGATTTTGTATCTGAAACAATGACCTTTCCATGCCATTCGAAATATGTCTTTGAAAGAGTTGGGTAAAACCCCTTTGTAGCAGAATGGTATTTCACAGGCACTTCGATTTTTGTTCTTTGAACCGAAAAAGAGTTTGCTACAAACAAGTTTTTCAAATCCTCCAAGATAAACTCCAGAGATGCTTTCCCATCGCATTTCACCACCTTACTGATCATTGGTTGCTGAGTGCTCTTTCCATGTGAAAGTTCTATTAGGATTGGTTTTGCTTCTATTTTAGCACAAAAATCAACGAAGGCTGGCAATTCCTGCTCACTGAGCTTTTGTGTTGTAATATGTATCTCAAATGTTATCATTTTTTCATTTTCTAAATAGATTGATTCTATGCAATTTCATAGTAAGAATCAACCACATTTTGGCCTGTATAATTTGGGCCAGCGGCATCATTGGCTCCTATAAATCTGAAAGGAAGCTGTACTTTTCTAATTCCTTCAATTCTAAGAACTTTCTTTCGCGCATTATAGTTCAATTTTTCTTTTTTGAAATATGATTTTACAATTTCAAGAGAATTTTCTTTTCCTTTAATTTTAATATTGTTTAAGTCCAAATTGGCTGTAAACAATCCATCCTTTTTTAGCGCGGCAAGCGCCTTTTGAATCAAAGCCAATTTATCACCAATATAGTGAAGGCCGTGAACAACCGTTATTAGATCATAGCTTTCAATCGGTAGCCAGCTTTCCAGATTGCTTTGTTTTAAACTCAAAATTTCATCTTGCTCATCTTGCTCTGCAAAGTAATCCACCAAATCCAAGCCTTCCAGGCATAATTTATGTTTGTACTTTTTTTCATGAAATATTTTCGAGGCTTCAATCAAGGCATTGCCTCGGCCACAACACAAATCCATCCAAGACACATTGCCCTTATCTAATCTTTCTTCAATAAATTTTATCGGGTTTAGGTAAACATCCTTTTCATAGCTATTGATTCCAATTGCTTTCCGTTCTCGATTCATTGCATTGTTGGCAACAACATCTGACCAGCCCAGTTCTTCTTTCGATTTGAGTTGCATGTTTTTTTTTAATAGGTAGATTAAGCATTTCAAAAGACCAATCAACAAAGCAATTTATGGCCTTGCACAGCATTGGTTGAGGTGGATGTTTTAGTAAAATCAGTTTACATTTTTCAAAACAATTCGTTCAATTTGCCTTCTGTGCCTGAGAATATGTACAATGGCATGTTCCATTAATAGATCAATATTGACAATTTGTTTCCACCTCAAATCTCTATGGCAATAAATATCCATTTCAGGATAATTCTTGAACGTTTGTTCTGTTTCATTAAACATTTTTTGCAAAGCAAAACTATATTGAGCAACGGTTGTGCACAATCTACTTTCTGGATTTTCTAAACTTTCACCCAAAGCTTTCTTCATTTCAATGTTGTACCAATTTCCAGCCTTCACAACATGACTGAGAATTGATTGCAAAGATCTACTTTCGGGCTTGTCTGCCTGCTCATCAATAACTTTGACCAAATCATTTTCTGAAACAGATTCAATGAGGCTTTGCATTTCATTGATTGCTTTTTCGTATTCATCAAGCAAAGCGCCGACTGCCCCATTGTTTCTGTAAACTTTCATTGTGTTCTATTTTATTGCGAAAAATCATTCACGATACACGATACACTTTAAACTATTGCCTGTTTTAAAGCTGCCCTTGCCAACAATCGAGTTGAATCTAATGTGGGCAAGGCTGCGCTTTCTGAATCAATAATTAGAGGCAATTCGGTACAGCCCAGAATCACCGCATCACACTTTTTTTCTTTTAACTTATTAATGACATCCATTAGAATCAAATTCGATTTTTCTAGAATCTTTCCGTTTACTAACTCATCGAAAATAATTTTATTAATCACTTCACGGTCTTCTTCATCAGGTATGGTTCCGATCAAATCATAACGATCAAAATATTCTTGATAAACCATACCTTCCATTAAAAACTTGGTTCCCAATAGCCCAATTTTCTTATACTTTTTTTGAGAAGCTTCAAGAGTTACAGCTTCTGCAATATGAATAAAAGGCACATCCGTAAACTGGGATAAATGATGAAATGCTAAATGATTGGTATTATCTGGGCAAATGGCAAAATTGGCTCCAGCATCAGCTAATTTATTTGCAGCGTATGCCATCGACTTTGCAAGTCCAATCCAATCATCATTTTTGATAAATTTTAAATGTTCTGCCAATGGTACAGAACTCATGGTGATTTCAGGATGATTGTGTTCTCCCATATAGGCAGAAGCCTCAAGACATATAGTTCGATAACAAAGACTTGCTCCTTCAGCACTGCTTGCTACTATTCCAATGTGTTTTGTCATTACTCCTTTTTTTAATAATAGAATTCTTTTTTTTTCATTATAGCTAACAGTTGGTATAAGAGCTGTAATAGGAAAAATACACTTATTTTTCGGACAACAATATACTTAATTAAAAGCGATAAGGCTTTGGTTTTAACCTAAATGCTGTTGCTTTTATGCTTTGTTTTGTTTGGCTTTTATTTCACATTTACTCCCTACAAAAAACGCATCATAAAAAGGGTCAAATTATGTCTATTCATTGTTTGTATTGTTCGTATTTGTTTGTTTTCTATTCTATTGATCTAACCAATTTTTCGCTAAATCTACGTTTTGAGTCAAGTTCCCTAATACATAAACGTTGGAACTTTTTAAAGCTGCAGACTCTGAAATCAATTCTATTTCTACACCTTTTCGATCTATGTAATTGGAATGGGCAAAATAGCTTTGATCGCCTTTTTTATAGATAAACCCAACATGGTAATCCAAACCAACAATCAGGATTTCTCGCTCTTTTACTTTGGACAGATGCGCTTCAAGTTTTTCGAACTTGGAGAATCGCTCAATACTGCTGTGATTGCAAAGGTCTTTGATTATATCGGTCGCGCCTTTCTGAGCAATTTTATAACGGTTCAGTTTGATTCCCAAATCTCGTAATGTTGTTGTTACAAAATAACCGCAAGCGATTTCGCCATCTCGAGGCTTTTCAGTGGTTCCGTTGAAATCCCATTTGGTTCCAAGCCAGTAATGAAAAACTGAATCTACCAGCATGCTCGACATATAATTTTGGGCCAATTCAAGCTTCGCCAAACGATCAATATCTTGTCTTATTTTTAATTTGTTTTTGTACTTTAAAATTTGGGACTTAAGATTTTCATATTGCTTTGAATGCTCCTCCAAATCAAGACCATCCGCATTCATAAATTGCTTGGTCTCAAGGACTAATTTTTCTAATTTAGATGAACTTTCAGTCGCAGAATTTTCATCATTATTTTGACAAGCAATGAAAACTAATAGGAATGAAATGCAAAGCAGTTGTTTTATCATTTTCTTAAAATAAATTCTGGATTCAGTTGAGTAGTCTCCTTATTACAATGAATTTTTCGAAGAAAAATTATACACATCGGTTCCATTTCATAAATAAATAAATTGACCAAAGCACCTCATTGGGATATTAACGAAAGAAAGATTTTCTTATCCAGGACTAAAAGTCAACCATCTATTTCAACTCCAAGGTATACAGCCAATATCGCTTTCCAAGGCGAGGATCAATTTCACGAAG
>CALBCY010000201.1 GCA_937927195.1 uncultured Chitinophagales bacterium | reverse complement strand
GGAACTTCTGTTGATCCTGATGATGCAATTTGTTTGACGGAGCTTGAAATAACTATTTTAGTAAACCAAGCACCAGATCCGGCATTTGATTGTCCATCTGAAATTCCGCAATGTGAAGGATTGTTTGACTTAAACCCTGTAACCACAATTGGAGGAGTTTGGTCTGGAACTGCTGCTCAATACATAAGCAACAATCAATTGGATCCAACCTTAATGCCAGTAGGCGCAACTTATACCTTGACTTATACAGTTACTGATGCAGTGAATTGTCAGGAAAGCATGACTTGTTCATTCCAAATCATTAACGATTGCGGCGCTGATGGCGGACGCTTCTAAATATTATCAAGATGAGTAATAATGAACTGATTGAAAAATTAGCTAGTGAGATTTCTGAAAAGCGAAAGCAATTAATTGCATTGCTTAAACAAGACAATGCAACAGAATTGGAAGATTATGAATTAACAAACCTAGTCGGCGAAAAGGTTCGCTTTTCAGAATTATTTCAAGGTCAGGACCGATTAATGGTCATTCACAATATGGGTAAATCTTGTGTTTATTGCACACTTTGGGCAGATGGATTAAATGGTTTGGTCAAACACTTTGAAAATAGGTTACCAACGGTACTTATTTCACCAGACCCAACGCAAGTACAGAAAGAATTTTCTGAAAGTCGGAACTGGAACTTCAATATGTATTCAGCACATGGATCAAGCTTTTTGAAAGATGTAGGCTTTATGAATGAGGTTGATAAGCCATTGCCAGGTGTTTCCATTTATGTAAAAGAAGATGGAAAAATTAATCAATATGCGAAGGACTATTTTGGACCAGGAGATTATTATTCACCAATCTGGCACATGTTTGATTTGATACCAGAGGGTCCAAATAACTGGGCACCGAAATACACCTATTAAGTTGAAGGCGAAGTTGAAGCCTAAACAGATTAGGCCAAAAAAATCTTGAGAATAAAAAATGGCTTTGAGAGTTTCTCAAAGCCATTTTTTTAGATATTCAGTAAATCTACAATCGCTTTACTTGTGGAATTATTGTATTTATTTTCATTGAAATGCTCCACCCACTGAACACCTCTAATGGCATTGGTCAGAAATATTTCATCAGCATCTTCCAGATCTTTTACTTTTAACTTTTGAAATTTTATCTTAAAATTTGATTCCTTCAAAAGGGCAATAACATTCCTTTGCATGACGCCCTCTACCCCACCCTCCTCTATTGGCGGGGTTTTAATTATTTCATTATTCACAATAAAAACATTGCTTGAAATGGAATCTGCTACTCTGCCGAATTGATTCAACAAAATACATTCATCATATTGATTTTGCTTTTTGTAAACAGCAGCCAAAACGTAAGGCAAACAATTATTGGTTTTGAATCTTGAGATCGAAGAGGCGCATTTTGGTATTTCATCAAATAAACCAATTTCCAAACCTTTCTCATTAAAAGAGTATTTTGATTTTGAAATTTTAATGCATTCAATCAGGTAGTCAAAAGCATTTGTTTTGGGTTGATACAATCCAGCCCCTTGACGGTAAAGCATCAGACGAATTCTAGCAAAACTCAGTTTGTTTATTTCAAGCAGCTGGACAATTTCATTTTTCAAAAATTTCAAATTAAAAGTCTTAGGAACTTTGTATTGAAATACCTTGCAAGCAGCCAACAAACGATCAAAATGAAAATCAATCAATTTTATTTCACCATTCAAGCATAAAATGGTTTCAAAAAAACCGTCGCCATATTTAAAGCTTCGATTTTCTTTGCCAATTTTGAAGTTTTTATCTTCTATCAAGCTTCCATTAAAACTTACAAACATTTCACCCATTTACAAAAATAAAAAAATGGCATCGGACAAAGCCCAGATGCCATTTTATTTTATTCACTTAAATTATTGTTATAAATTGTCAGCAGAAGTAAAGGTATAACTATTGGAATAGTTTGTCCATTCTCCTGATGTTGGACATTTAAATCTAACTTGAACATCAACTGTTTCTTCGAAAGCAATGCCCATTCCTTTAACTCTTCTGTAATATCTTATAGAAGCTGGACCTTCATTCCACGAAGTCCCACCACTTGGCTTCCACCTGAATTGTGTCAAAGAATACTCAGCATAATTAACAGGGAAGAAATAGGTATAATAAGTATCACTTTGTATATCCGCAGAAATTGGTGTTTCACAACCATCATCAACACCTGGGTTACCCGGGTCTCCTGGCTCGCCCGTTGTAGTAAAGTATTGTGATTCTGAATAACCCGTCCAATTTCCTGGATTGCATTCATGTCTTGCTTGGAATTCATAAGTTGTTCCAGACACCAAACCATCTAAGAAACGGAAATAAGAATCTGAAATTGTTGATTCCAACCAAGCACCACCTGAACCGTCAATTCTGTAACGAAACTGATTGTCAGTTGAAGCTGTGAAAGGTGTAGTTGTATAAATATAAGTATAAGAGTCGCCTATTGAAGAAGTTGTTAAATCACTATCATCGACAGGAGCGCAAGCGGTTCCTAATGTTGTAAAGATATATGACTCTGTAAAATCTGCCCAATCTCCAGATGAACACTGATAACGAACCTGAAACTCATAAGCTGTTCCTTCCAATAGATTATCTACCAATCTTTCATTATTTGTGGAGACAGACATATAGGTCCATTCTTCTGTTTCAAATCTCCTATAACGAAACTCCATTAAAGCTTGTCCCATGTATGGGTTGGCCCAAATATAGGCAGAGGTTTCATCAATAAAATCTGCCCAAAATTCCTGGGTTCTCATTGTTTGACATTCATAGGCAGGAAAAACCTGATAAACCATTGCTTGTTGGGTATAAAAAGTAATGTCCCAATTTGTGTCGTTTCCTTGATCGTGTTCCCAATATTCGCCATTGTCGATGAACCAACCATTGTAGTTGTCACCCCAACCCCAGTTCATTCTGAAATAATCGTCAGAATCGTATCCGTCAATAACCCAAGCATGAGAAGACCCTGGTTGAACTCCCGTCATGATAACAGGTCGTTGAACATCTAATTCAGATTTCACAATACTCATCCAACTTTCAGCACCTTCCTCCCATCCTCGATAGATGTACTTTGCATCATTATCATAACCGAAATGGTAGATTAATGCCTGAGGAACACGACTGGTATAAGCACCTGTGTAAGTAGCACTAAATTCAGTTAAAATAGAAGTTGCAACATGATACTGCAATTGAGCCACATCATCATTGTAATCAAGACAGGTATCAGGCATATTTTCCCAATTGTAAGTTGTACTTCCATAATCTGCCCATAAATAACCATAAGGATCATCATTGTAATACTTGTAACCATTACCTTGAGCTGGATGATTGTGGTATTTCATTAATTGAGCCATAGCAACCGTTACACAACCAGTATAAACATGTCCTAAGTTGTCTGCAGGGGCTGCAGGATCTTCTGGACAAAAATCATTGTAATATCCTTCTTGCATCCAGTCAGTTGTCGTCAAGGGAGCAACTATGATGTCGGAGCTTCTATTTGCAACTGCTGTAGAAGCTTGTTGAAGATCATTCCAACGACTTCTTATTTCAGGAGTTTGAATTTCATTGACCTCTCTCATTCTATCCAATTGAAGACGATGGCCTTGCATGTAATGCAACAGATTGGTATTTAATTCAGATGTAATTGCACCAGTAGTGGAAAAACCGATAATCGGTTCATAAACATCATCTGCTGCAACGATCACAAATCCTCCTTGTTCTATATTAAAAATGTGGAAGTAGTTGCTTTCAGAAGTTCTTAGATTCAAATCTTGATTCCTTGAACTAACTCTAACATCGTTGGCAGAACCAACTGATGGGTTTTTAGAAATATAGAAATTTTTAGCAATCTCTTCGGCCCTTTGAGCATCAACTATTTCGGCGTGTAAATTATTTAATCCAAAAAATGAAATAAATAAAAGCAACAAAGTTTTTTTCGCGAAAATAATGGATGGTTGGGGCATAAGATCTCTGTGTTTAACTTTGGTATAAGAATTTTTCATTTGAAAAATTTTGAAATTAGGGAATATTGAGATTGGTAAATAAATAAAATCGTTTATTGACTTACCGAGAATAAAAAAATGAGCAAAGACAAAAAAGAAAAAAGCCTAGATAAATACTTACTAAAAATTTGTAAAATTGTTGCCGCTTCAGGCGATTCAGCCTGTGATATGTGCAGGAATTGCGGTTCAAGCAATATTTATTCAAATTCTGAATAATTAAGAAAATCGTAATTTTGAAAACTTGCCTTTTATTTTTATAAACCGATTAGGTTTTTAAAATTTAATTCTTATCTTTACCAGTTAAGATTTTTATCAGTCCCAAAAGTAACTGATAAAACCTTGCTTGTCAATAGCAAATTGATATTTGTTAAAAAAAAAGTAAAAAAAGTCGCGGCCACGAGCAAATCACAGATTGGTTTGTTCATAAAACAAGCTCGTAATATAAGACTTCATCCAAAGGATTTTCGTAGTAGGCATCGATTTCTTTAAAACCAAAAGTTTCATAGATTCCTATGGCGGGCTTTAACCTAGTCAATGTATCAAGGCGCATTTTATTGTAAGATTTTTGTTGAGCACAACTAATCAGTTCTTTAACCAGCATATTACCAAGGCCTTGGCCTCTGAATTCGGGTTCTATATACAATCTTTTCATTTCACAAACACCTTGACTCATTTTACGTAATGCTATACAACCAGCTGATTGATTGTTTTTTAGAAGGAGCAGAATGCAACCGTCGGGTTCACCATATTTTCCAGGAAGACCGGCTAATTCCTTTTCAAAACTTTGGAAACAAAGATCGACATTCAATTCTGTCTGATAATTTTGGAAAAGAATTTTGACCATTTCCAAATGTTGACCCTCAGGGTTAATAATAAGTTCGAACATTATAAAATAGAAAATTTAAATTAAGTAAAGGAATTACAATGATCATAAAATGTCTTCTGTTTTAACTGAAGCGTTTTTAATGAATCAAATTTCGTAATTTTGAATAAAATAAAAGCAAATGAAATTTACAACTTCTTCTCAAGCCTTTCTTAAAGAATTGCAATTACTCTCTGGAGTTATTGGAACAAATTCTGTTTTACCCATTTTGGAAGATTTTTTATTACAACTTGAGGGAAATAAACTAAGAATTTTCACCAGTGATTTAGAGACTTCCATGTCGACTATTTTAGAGGTTGAAGGTTCTGAGGATGGTGAAATAGCCATTCCATCAAAAATTTTACTGGAAACTCTTAAAGCCCTTCCAGAACAACCGCTTGACATTGAAATTAACAATGACACATTTACAGTTTGTATTGTTTCAAGCAATGGTAAATACAATTTGATCGGTGAAAGCGGAGAAGACTTTCCAAATATTCCTGAACCATCTGAGGTGAAAGAAGTTGGAATGAATTCTGAACTCTTTGAAGGTGCGATTAAAAAAACATTGTTTGCGGTAAGCAATGACGATCTTCGTCCAGCAATGACTGGTGTCAATATAGAATTAACTGAGAACGGTGCCATTTTTGTCGCAACAGATGCGCACAAATTGGTGAAATACAAAAACAGTTCGATCAAATCTGATACTTATACGAGTTTCATCGTTCCCAAAAAAGCAATGGGTCTTTTGCGCAATGTCATGTCAAGAGGAGACGATGATGTAAAAATCGCCTACAATGACACCAATGCATTTTTCAACATCGGAAAAGTTGAGTTAATTTGTAGATTGATAGACGGAAAATTCCCTGATTACAATGCGGTAATTCCTGTCAACAATCCGCATACTTTGACAATGGACAGAAAGGATTTTGAAAGAGCATTGAATAGAATTTCTCTTTATTCAAGCAGAAGTACTTACCAAGTAAAATTAAACATCAACAAAACGACTGTTGCTCTACTTGCAGAAGACAGAGATTTCTCTAATGAAGCCTATGAGCAATTGAATTGTGAGTACGATGGAGAACCAATGGAAATTGCCTTCAATGCAAAATTCTTAGCAGAAGTTTTAAATGTTTTGGATTCTGATCAGGTTTCAATAAAACTATCTACTCCAAGCAGAGCAGGATTAATTTTACCGTCTGAAAAAAGTGAAGATGAGGACATTTTAATGTTGGTGATGCCAATCATGATGAATGTTAATACTGTGTAAAAGATTTTGGCTAGAAGCTGGAACGCCAGCCCGATATTGTGCTTTTGGGACGGCCGTATAAGGTCTGACTTCAGCTTTTTGGTTCGCTTGGTTCGCTTGGTTTGCAATCAATTATTAAACTTTTTAGCATTTCACGTAATAATAAAACAAAAAAAAAGCCTGTCTTTGGAAATCCAAAGACAGGCTTTTTTTGCTTTATAAAATTCTATTTAATGAAAGTGAATGCTGATGACAGATATATCATCTGTAAAAACCGTTTCACCTCTAAATTCATTGATGTCATTTAACAATGCTTCATTAAAACTTGAACTTGAAGTTGTGTTTTGTTTTGAAATAAAATCTATGATATTCTCTTCTTCGAAGAACTCACCATTTTGATTCTCCAAATCAGTCAAGCCATCCGTAAAAATGATAAGCTTGGAATCACTTGCCAAGTTTTCAACTTTTCCTAATTGAAGCTTTGGCAACTCTTTGAAAGCACCAATAATGGTTGTTCCCTTATCGAGTCTTACTAAATCTTCTGCTTTACCATTTTGAAATAAAACTGGAGGCGGATGACCTGCATTGACATATTCCAAGACTCTAGTTTTCAAATTGTACCTCGCAACAAAGAATGTAAGGAAACGATCACCTTTGGTTATTTCTTCTACACCTGAATTCAACTTCTGTATCAAATGAGTCAAAGATAAATCAGATTCCTTGGCCAATACTCGAAGCATCGCTTGAAAGTTTGCCATTAAAAGTGCAGCTGAAATTCCTTTGCCAGAAACATCTGCCATACAAACGAGCAATTCGTCTTCACTTACTGGAAAAACATCATAATAATCACCACCAATATTGAAATGCGGCATATAGATCGCATCGATATTGAGATATTCATTTTGCGGAAGCTGATTTGGTATCAACATGTTTTGAACCTTTGCTGCAAGTTCCATTTCACGTTCAAAACTCACTTGAGCCAACTGTTGATTGAAAAGTCGTTTGTTTTCAATCGCAACTACAATAATATTTGTGATTGTTTGAATGAAATTCATTCTATTGGTCTGGGAGTCTTCCAAATCCATGTATTCTTTCAACTTCCCTATTAGAACAAAAGAAAGCGGCCTTTCTTTGTGGTAAACCGGCAAAAGAATATCAAAATGCTCCTTCAAAGGGAGATTGGTGTCTTTCAAGAAAACTGTTTCTTGATATTTCAGCCAACTTTCATCAAATTTCAAGAATGATTGATCAACGTCCTCAACATCAATTTTATGCTTACATATCCATTCTCCATCTTCAAGATACATTACAGCCAAACGGTTGACCTTCATTTGAGCTTGAAGAATGAAACCATAAATTTTAAACAAATTTTCAGCGGAGGAATTCAGGTTAATGGATTTGGTAACCTCTAAAAGAGAATCCAATTCCATTTGTTTGTATTGAACCATAGAATCTTCCAATTCATTGGCCAAAATTTTTCTTATTAATGCCTGATCATTCATAAATAAACAAAAACGTTAATTGTATAATGAAGATAAAATTAATTAATCAAATCATGAAGTAAAAAAACCTCTTCCTAGGTTAAAAAGTATGAAAAAATCCTATTTATGACATAAGCGCAAAAAAACCTAGGTCTATATTAAACCAATTTAACAAAAAAGGATTAATCTAAGACCCAAAAAACGGTCAGAAAAGTTTCATTTTTTTGAATTCCTAGTTGATTGACATCAATTTTAGGTCGAAACGCCTTTAAAATGATCCTCTTTATTCGCAAACAAAACATTAAATGTTGTTAATGAACCGTAAATCCTTGTAATGTATTGTTGAAGGGCAACTTTTTCTTCGTCGTCCAAATTTTTGCTGCTGTTAATTTTTTGCTCCATCACCCTAATTCTATCTCGGGTCATTACAATTTTATGAAAAAAGGTATCAATTGGAATCTCTTTGGCTTGCATGCCATCTTTTCCAGGCTCTAAAATCATTTTACCGTTTTTCCAGCGATCTCCAAGCTCAACTAGATCTGTTGCATCACTCCATTTCCTCAACACCTCTTCTAAAACAATCTTGACTTCCTTTACAGAAAGTCTTTGAGTTTCATCCTTAACGAATTGATCGATGCTAATGCGACTATCTACATGAGGCAATTCTTTTTCGCCTCTGTGCTTGAAATAAACCGTATAGGTGCTCAAATTAACTTCTACTACGACACCTTTTCCAAATTCAGTGTGTTGGATTTGTGATCCAATTCCTAATAACTCTTCAGACATTTTGGGGGAATTCTTTTTAATTAAATTATACAATAAAAGGCTATAAACATAAGATTCTACGTAATATAACTTGATGAGTTAAGATAAAACAAAATTTTCGGGTTTATACAATTGAATAATAGCTATTTAGCATAATATTTACTATTATTAATTTCAACAAAACACTTGAATTAAAATAAGCGTACAAGATTTTAAATAGCATAAAAAAACAAACTCCACCGATCGGGTTCAAGGGCAATTATTGATTCCAGCGTAGCAGATAAGGCCATTGCTAATTCGATTGCAGTGCTCGATTACTCATGTCCAAGTACTTAATTAGCAGTATATTTTATAAAAATCAATTCCTTAGTCCTAAATTTGGGGCTATAAAGAAAAAAAACAATAATGAACATTCAAATAATAAAGTTTCTTTCAACGGTATTCTTCCTTTGTTTCATGATTTCTTGTTCAGAAACATCAAAAACAGATAATTCTGCAGCAACCAAACCAGCTACACAAAAAGAAGCAACCAAAACAGCTTCTGCTGGAGTTAACAATGAAATAAAACCATTGCTGCAAAGACTTCTTCCGCAGGTTGAGAAGGTGGAATATGTTTTTTACAAACAAGGCATGTCATTTTCTACTGAAACCAGTGGACAGCAAGCCGTGCTTTCCTACTACAATTTTGTTTCTGACCAAGCTGTTGCCAAGCACAGCTGCAAATATGATGGAGGAGCCGTATTCAGAAGTCCAGAAGGAGACATCGTGTTGACAGCTGACTTTGTTATTGTAGATCAAAAATGCAAATCATTTGTCGTTACAGCTGAAGGCAAAACTTATTACCAACAAATGGATGATTCGGGCTTGAAGTACCTGATGAATTTTTACAACATTGACATGAATAGTGGGCAGATGAAACCGAAGTAAGGTTCGGGGTTTGGTTCGCTTGGTTGATGATACAAAATCGACCTATTTTATTATAGAAAAAGTAAAAAATCCCCCTTCGGCTTCGCCGAAGGGGGATTTTTGTATATCGTGGTCAAAGACGCATGCAATGCGTCTTTGCGGTGGGACGCATGCAATGCGTCTTTGCGGTGGGACGCATGCGATGCGTCTCTACTGCAAAATTGAAATTTTGCTGCCTTGCTCCCAAACTTTATTTTCATCCGTGTAGTACAGATAAGCAGAACTGGCTGGTGCAAAATATTCACCAGCAACTTCAGTCTTCAGATCAAATTTAATTTCTTTGCTTTCTGATGGTTTCATTTGCCTGAAATAACAAACCAAATAATTATCAATGATTTCATAGTAATCTACCACCTTTTTTTCACTCAGCTCTTTTAACTGCCAAGGTTGTGGGCTCAGACCAGAAGGAATACCAATTTTACAAATTGTAGAAGGCAATCCTTCGTTTGTTTTATTTGTCAAATTCACAGTCAATCTTTTGGTCTCCCCTACCCTACCAGACTTGTCCGCAAGTTTTGTTTCAAACTTTAAAGGACAGTCAGAACTGTTTACAGGAGTAAAAGAATTCCAATCAACGTTTAAGGAATATGGTAACGCTTCTTTTGTTTCTTTAAACCTTACAATTATTTTATGAGCACCTTCTCCAAGGTACTCTTCCAATTTGTCAATTTCTATTTTTCCAGTTGCTCCTTTTTCGTAGGCAACTGACTTAACAACTTGATCATTGATCACGACTTCCACTTCTCCAGAAGACTCTGTTTTCTTTGCAAGTTTTGCAAATTCAGACATGGCTTTTAAAACCAATATTGTTGCTTGTGTAGAACTAAACCTCCCCCCATTTCTATTGCTCGCAAAAAAGTCAACAGATTCTTTTAAGAAAGCAAGATCTGGTTTTGCAGATTTCATATCAGCCAAGGCAACCAATGCATTGGTTTCCAATTGAAGCGCTACCCCACCCGATCTAGTAATTGAGTGATCAGCAGGCATTTTATCATAGCCATTTTTCTTTTGAATGACTTTTAAATCTTCTAGTAGTGTTTTTCCAATTTTCTCTTTGCCAAGGTTAAATGCTGCATTAGCAACCAAGGCCATTCTGTAAGCATCTTCTTTTTGCTGAGCTCTATTGTAAGCCGCATCAAACTCTTTATCGATGTCCAAAATTCCAGCTTCAGTCAATGCGTAAACAATGTAAGCATTGTGTATGTCATCATCGGCTCTTCCAAAACTATCCAAGGCTTTAGAGCTTCTATCAAAAGAACCTTTGCCGTCTCTTCTACTCAACAGCCATTTGGTTGTTCTATCTATGACAGCTTGATCTACCGCAGGGTAAACCTTCTTCATATCGACAAACTCCATCAATCCGTAAGCTGTTAAACCTTCGTGAGGAGGTGTTTGCCCAAACCACTCAAAACCATGTTCTGAAGTTTCATAAGAAATCAGTCTTTCATATCCAGCTTTGATATACTCCAATGCTTTTTTGGAAACATCTGGATTTACTTTCCCAGTCTCTGCAAGATATCTCAAAGCGACAATATTTGGATAAGTTGTTGAAGATGTTTGTTCGAAGCAACCATTTGGTTGACGGAAAAGTCCTTCAACTCCAGACATAAGATCGTCCAATATATTTGGATATACCGTAAGGCCAGCGGTTAAACTTCCATCAATCAAATCTCTAATTTCAAGATCATAATCCTGAACCAGGTCTGTACCGGAAAGAGACTGACTAGCAGGAAAACCTTTGGGAACAATGGTCAAAGCTTTTTTAATTGCATCACTCATCCCAGCACTATTGAAAGACAATAAAAAGGATCCTTCACCAGCTTGAGGAAGTATTTCATAGCTCAAAGGAATCGTTGTAATTTGATTGGCAGGAACAGTTAAATTATAGGGATAATCTTTCAACTTTTTGAACATTGGCAAGAACAAAACTTTGAGGTTTCCTTCAATGGCTTCCTCCGTGTTGTTTTTGATGATTAAATCAAAATTTACCTTATCCCCAAAAGTCATAACTTTTGGAATTCTCGCATCGATGCTGAATGGCATTTGAACGTAGAAAGATTCGCTAGCATGAACGGGAATCCCGTTTCCTATTCCCTCTAAGACACTGACAAATTGAGTCACCTGATCTGAACAAACGAAACTGACTTTTGCTTTTCCTGATCCATCTGTTTTTATTTTAGAGTCCCAAAAAATGGTTTTTCTAAAATCGTCTCTCACATTGACTCTTGCTGATTTCTCATACTTTGGAACATAATATGCTCTCGCTTTGTAATAACGTGAGACTGGCTTCGGAGCAACTCTTCTCTTTTTAAATGCCTTATCTTCTCTACGATCAAAAGCAGGTTCCTCCATTAGAACTTCTTCCATGTCCATATCCATTCCGTCCATGTCCATGTCCTTCCCAGCTAAATCGGCGTTTTCTTCCATTTTCAAGTCTTTCTCTACTACAGGCATTTCTGCCTTTGCTTCGCCAACCATCTGCATTTCGTCATCGACTGGCATTGCATTTGCGTCAGCGTCTTCCATCATAAAAGCCTCTTCTCTTTCTTCTTCTATCATATCCGCTTGTGGAGGAACATTGGCCTGCATTGCTCTTGGACCAGCCTCAGCCATTGGCGCATTTCTTCTTCTGTTCTTGTTTACTCCACCTGCTCTTCCTGCCAATACTTGTATTTGATCAAGCATTACATTGGGATCAGCTTCCATATCAATTTCAATTGGAAACTTTTTAATTTTACTCAACTTAAGCTTCAAGTCTTTATAGCCGATATAGGTCAAATGCAATTCCTTGGCACCTGCAGGGATCTCTGTTATTGAAAACTTCCCATCCAAATCAGTAATTTGTCCAGTCGCTTGTCCAGTATTTTCATTTACAAAAACTGCATTGACAAAAGGCAATGGTTCCCCACTTTTTTTGTCCCTAACTATTCCATCAATGGCATTATAAATCATTAAGCTATCGGAATATTCATAGACTGAAATTGTTCTTTGAAGGTCTTCATGTTCAATGATCAATTGAACTGGATCATATAAATCAAGATCAGCAATCTCGAATGAACCATCTTTGGCTGTATGACCTAAAATTTCATTTTTATCTGCCGTTCTTATAATTGCATTTTCAAAACCCTTATTAGATTTGATATTTTTAACGAAACCTTTCAGCACCTTTTTTTCTGATTGAAATGCCAACTTTGGCTTTTCATTTTCGTTTAAAATATCTTTCCAATAAAAGCCTCTCCATCCATTGGTCAACATAACTAGATCAAGACCATCTTTTGCTTTTTCCTCTTTTTCGTCAAAGTAAAAATTAGGCTCTTCAATTTCACCATTTAAATCAGCATCTAACAAAAGAGAGGCCAATATATTGGACTGCTTGTCATCGGCAAAAGAAAGCAAACTTTCATCAATAACAGCCAAAGAAAATTCTCCAGCTACTCCCCTACCCTCTTCGTCTTTTACTTCTATATCCAAATTCACTTTTTCTCTTGGCAAATATTTTTCCTTATCAGAATTAATGGAGACAGAA
The DNA here is from genome assembly GCA_937927195.1 of uncultured Chitinophagales bacterium. Taxonomy (GTDB): domain Bacteria; phylum Bacteroidota; class Bacteroidia; order Chitinophagales; family UBA2359; genus JAHDGP01. The sequence goes on along the minus strand of CALBCY010000201.1, from coordinate 6,419 downwards.
AGTTTTTTATCTTCATTTAGAAAGACCAAACGTTCACACTGTGCATTTCCTTTATTGCTAAAAAGTGTAAACTGAGCAACACCAATAGGTGCATCTTCTGTTGGAATGTTTACTGTAAAATCAGTTTGACCTTTGCCTAACTTTTCAGAATAAAACCCTTTCCCCTTGTTTTGTCCTAAGAGATAAACTTCATTGCTTTCTGGATTGTGTATATTAAGTACGATTTCACTTTCAGATTGACTATTAACAATCATTGAGAATGCCTTATTCTTGAGAACTGGTAAATCATACGCTCTTGAAATGCCTTCTGGTTTGGTAATTTTAGCAAAGTATTTCACACCAGTTTTTGGATTAAATTTCACCGCTCCCATTCCATAGTGGAAGCTTGAAAAATTTGCCAGCTCTACCCCACCCTTTTCATAAATTACACCTTCGATGTCTGCAGCTTTTCCAAATTCATTAAGAGCTTTGAATGCCAGATTGTTTTCAATACCGGCAACAAAGTTTCCTCCTTCAGGAAAAAATTGAAGATCAATGTCATTTAATACTATTGGAATAGATCGTGAAATGCTTTCCATTTGCCTTTCATGGCTCAGGTAAATATTTAACAAGCCATCATTGCTTTTCAAATCCTGTGGAAGATTAAAAACAAGGTTAAGCTTGCCATCTTTATCCGTTGTAGCTGTTGATTGTTCTATACTGTTTCCAGCTAATGCAATATTGTAATTAAGGTTTTGATTTGCCAGAGGACTTTTATCGAGTGCAGACAGCTCAAACTGTGCAACTACCTGATCGCCTGCTCCATAAGCTTTTTTCTCAAAATCCAATTTCATTAACAAATTTGGAATGTTGACCTTTTGGACTTGAATATCCTTTTCATAATAAAAATCTTCTCCAAAATTTTTCATCCATGTTGTCCAAGCTTTTATTTTATAAATCCCTCCTGGAACATTAGGGCCAAATTTGAAATCTCCGCTTGCAACTCCATTTTTGACTAAGAGCGTCAATTGCTTCTGTACCGTCCCTTTTGGAGTAATTAGTTCTACATATACTATTTCACTTTCTGTTGAAGCTTTAAGATCATGACCAGTTAAATAGGCCTTGAACCAGACATCATCGCCTGGACTGTACATCGGGCGATCGATGTGTAAATAAAGAAATTCTGAAGGCTTCTCTTCATTGAATTCCTTAATTTTTTCTAATAAATCTGACATATTATCAAATGCTTTTTTAGGTTCTGTATTAAGGGAGAACAAAAAACTACTTAATGTAATTCCCAAAAAGACGATCAGTTTGTTCATGATTGAGGTTTTCTTATTATTTCAATAACAAAATAGGGAAAATTGGTTCCCTACATAATAGATGCAGAAATTGGACAAAAGGAATGCCTTGATGTTAAAAATAGTGTTTTTATTTTGTCAAAAAGTGAATATTCCTTTGTTCTTGCAAGGTTCTGAGAGGCTTTGAAGCAGCCCTGGTCTTAAATTTGAAAGCAGAGAAACAGAGACGTAGAGACGCAAAGGAAGACGCATGGCGCGTAAAGAAAATAAAAGAAAAAGGCTAATGGCCAATTTCCAAGACCTAAATTATACGAGAGGCGCAATTCAAAATAGAATTAATCACAAATTAAGAAAAACAGGGAGAAATCATGGATTGCTGCGAACATCAAGGGCATCACGGATACCGTTCCCAACAAGGTTAAAACCTAGAGTAAGAATAAGGATGGCAATACCTGGTAAGATGGCCAAGAAAGACTTTGTGGATCCAATGTATTTGTAATATTCGTTGAGCGTTGTTCCCCAGCTGGGCTTAGGCGGTTGAACGCCTATTCCCAAGAAACTAAGACCCGCTTCAATAATAATGGCCGAAGCAAAATTAGCAGCAGTAATTACTATAATTGGCCCTATTACATTGGGCAAAATGTGTTTGAATATGGTTCTTGCATCGCCAAAACCTAGGCTTTTAGATGCTTCGACGTATTCTTTTTCTCTTATGCTAAAAATTTGGCCACGAACTATTCTTGCGACTTCGACCCACATGACCAATCCTACTGCAAGGAAAATTTGCCAAAATTCTCTTCCAAGTGCTAGAACCAAAGCAAAAACCCATAATAAAAGAGGAATTGACCAAAAAACATTGATGACCCACATGATTATCTCATCAATCCAACCTCTGTAAAATCCAGCTATTGCGCCTAGTGTAATGCCAATCAATAATGAAATAAGCACGGCAACCAAGCCAACTGAAAGCGAAACACGGACTCCGAGTACCAAACGACTTAAATTATCTCTTCCGAACTTGTCTGTTCCAAAGAGAAATGTTTTTTTGGTAATGTTGTTCTTGACTACTTGTTTTTTAAGAACTTCAACTGGGATACTTAGCTGCCCTTGTTTCATGTCCATGAAATTAAGTTTGTTGCCATCAAATTCAATTTCTGAGTTTTCAAGTGAGATTGGATAAACTACAGATGCAAGAGAAAAAGTATCTTTTTCACCTTCAGATTCTGGACCAGTGTATCTGTCAACAAATATTTGTCCTCCTTTGATTTCATAAGAATTCATTGGGATCATTTGATATGGATTGTCCTTACCATTTAACAGGAAACTAAAAACGTTTGGTTGAGGAACATCTCTATTCTTCCTCACTTTTAGCATTTCAATACTAAAGCCAGGTTTTTCCGTTGCTATTTCAAGAATCTGTTCATCAGCATTTGGAGTTTTATCAGGAATGATGGCATATGCAAAAATTGCTATCAAAACTGAAATGAAAATAATGAAGAGACCAAACACAGCAGCCTTGTTCTTAAGAAGCCGCTTTAATGCCTTTTGATTGGGTGACATATAGATCACCTCATCAGCCCCAATATTTTCATTATTTTTTTTACTCATTATTTAGTCTAAAATTCTGTCGTAAATTTTTATCAATATCAATTGATCGGAAAGAAGCTCAAATTTATTCACTTATCCACAAAGAAATCCACTTTTCCACAAATAAAAAAAATAGAAAATCATTTCATTTAACCTTTCGCCCTTTCCATTCATATGATTTAAAATTACCTAAAAATCCTATTAATAAAATATAGACAAATTGAAAAATTTCTGCGGGTATTATTATCCACAACAGACTTTTCCACATAAAAAAATGGGCCGATACTCCTAGAAACAGGGAGTCTACTAAAATCTTCAAAATTACTTGTCCACATATCCACACAGCAAATTGTGGATAACCTAGTGAGATTCCAACAATAGAAATGAAGATGTTAACATGAAACAATAGACTTATCAACAGCTGAAATATTATTTTTTTGTCTTTATAAGCCTTTGATTTGGATGTCCACCTAATTCTTTGGTTAAAAAACTCCTTAAATCCATTTGGTGGATTAGTAATTACGGTAGCATCCAAGCTTTTAACAAAGCCTGTTTGTCCTGGAAATTTGTTTGCAATTTTTTCCATTAGCAACAAATCATCACCAGAAGCTACATGATCGATGTTTTTAAAACCATCAACAGCGATAAATGCTGCCCTTTCATAAGCTAGATTTGCACCATTACTCATATACGCCCAATTCAAATGGTGAACAGCTCCAGTTACCCCCATCATACCAATAAAATCGAGTGCTAATATCTTGTAAAACAATGATTTATGTGGGGATTTAAAAAGAACTGGGGCTGTTATAAATTTGCTATTTTTTTCCTGATAGTAATCCACAATTGTTGATAAAGTTGTGGATGGAATGACACAATCTGCATCGGTAGTATATATAAGTTGCCCATTCGACAATTCGATGGCCTTTGAAAGTGCTAATTTTTTAAAAGCGGTGGAATTTTTAGACTTTGGATAATCTGACATTTTGATCAGCACTACCCCACTCTGCTTGTATTTCAGTACGATTTGAGAAGTTTCATCTTCAGAATGATCATCAACAACGAAAATTTCAAGTAATTCTTTGGGATAGTCCTGATTGATAAGGCTAATAATGCAATCATCCAGGTTTTCAGCTTCATTTCTGGCAGGAACAATAATGGAGACAGTAGTTTTTGCTGAAAAAACATCAGATTTTTTCCATGGTTTTAAGAAATGCCATGCAATGGTATAGCAAAGCATCATGATTGCGTATAAGGCAGCTACAAATATTAGATATATTTCAAAAAATGGCATTCTGATTAAAATGTAGGAACTTTACCATTAAGAATGGCATTTCTAATATAAAATTATGAGATTATTTACAGGATTTGAAGTAAGTCAAGAATTCAAAGAATCATTTCTGCAATTACAGAAGGAAAATAATGGTCTTGATGGAGTAAAATGGACAAAAATTGATCATTTGCATTTGACATCTTGGTTTTTAGGGGAAGTTCCAGATGAAAGTTTGGACAATATTAAGTCAGCCCTATCACTTATTTCAAAACAAGTCCACCCCACTCAATTGGAATTTGAAAAACTAAAAGTTGCTCCAAATCAAAAAAGTGGTCGAATGATCTGGGCAAAATATTTCACTAATGAAAAATTTGATTCAATTGTGTTCGAACACAGAAAAATATTTGAAAAAATTGGCTTGGTTGAAAAACGATTTGAGAGACAATTGCCACACATTACTTTGGCTCGATTTAAAGAAGGCAAATTTCAAAATAATGACTTTTGTTTTGATCAAAAATTTGCAAAAAATATCGCTCTGAAAAATTTAACTTTATGGACTTCTAAACAAGGAAACAAAGGTAGCATTTATACCAAAATAGTTGATTTTAAATTGTAATTATTTGTTGTAAAAAATGCTCATTTCACGAATAATATAAGCCCAAGATATTGTAAAAATTTATAAGCAATTTCATACTAGCAACCTTATCAACAAGTTAATGTATTGATTTATAGTGGTTTAACACACATTATCAACAGCGCATTAAACTACATTTATAAAACATTGGTTATCAATTACTTAAAAGCAATATTTATCCACAACAAATTGTATAAAGTGTTGACAAATGAGCTAAAATTGTGCACAAAGCAAAGAAGGCCTAAGCTCTGTTGATAAGTGCCTATTTATTCACAATTTATTAACCATGACTTAGCAATTGTGAACAAGCAATGTTCAAAATTTTATAAACTGGAAAAACTTTAGCTAAAGCTGTGGATATTGTATAAAACCGCATAAATATCGGTGGAAAACTGTGGATAAGTTGTGAATAGTTGCATACAAATTGTTGGTTAACGATAAACCTAAAGAAAAGGTGATAAGTTCCCACGAAATCCACGCTATAATAGAATTAATAATAAAGATCTTTTTAAAAAAAATTTAATTTATTATCGTTTGTAGTCACCTCTGTTTTGAAAAATTCTGGATAAAAAAACAAAAAAAAATTCTGGAACAGCAATTGAATAAAAGCGTGATTTTTTTTATTGGAAGCTTTAAAAAGAAACTTGAATCTGTTGAAAAAAAAAGCTAAAACAAAATTTGAATTAGATGAAGTTTAATTTTTAAAGGAGACAACATTTTAAATTGAGACAATTCGAAAATTTTAAATAGATGAGATCAATAATTCAAATTATAGTTTTCAGTTTTTAAAGGAGACAGATCAAAATTTATTCTGACTGTGCAAAATGATATTTTAGAATACGAACCGGGTTCGTTCAAATAGAACTTAAAAGAATGGAGTGAGCGTAAACTACGCTGCGAAGATGAAATGCTGGTTTCCCTAATTTAAGGATAGAGCTGTTTACGGTTCCCAGATGATCCGTAAAGCTGGCCATAAGCTTCGAATTTGGCTTAATCAGTATGTCATGGGAGCCATTGAAGCTCGGTGCAAAGGGTTTTGTTTAAGGCATCGAATGAAAAGCAACGTAAAACATATTTGAAATGTTTCTTAAATAGTTCCCGAAATGGGAATAGTTATAAACAAAGTTCTGCACACTTGTGGACAACTCTTGGTTGTAAATTTATCTTAATCTGTATTTTACAGATATGAAAATTGATAATTTTGATAATTTGATACGATTTGGTTCCGAGAATTGTGGTTATTAGCAAAATACAGGCTCCAATTCTTAGTAAAAGGCTTTCAAGCCTGAGAAGGTTGGTCTAGATCGATATTTAATACCAAATAGCCTTTCGGACAAGAACCCTGCAATTTGATCTTAGAGTCGTTTATCAAAGCGAATTGGTTGGTTTTAGTCAAGAAGAAATACATTTCACCAAACAAGGCACTATATTGAACTAAGATTGCAAAGAATTGGGTCTTGGAGGGGTTCTAGGCATCAAGACTTTCACTTTTCCAGATTTATATTGATTGAATTGAGGTCCAAATATCGTTGAACCTACAATTTGGATGGTTATAAACAAAGTTTTGAACAACTGTGGGTAAAGTTGGCAAAGAGCAGAATTTATTCTCCTTTCAAACTTTGAGGTTTTTGAAAACAGCTGTAGAGTG
>CALBCY010000200.1 GCA_937927195.1 uncultured Chitinophagales bacterium | reverse complement strand
GCACGTTGGCGACTGCATTTGAATCGATTAATGTCTGCGCTTCGCTTTTTCAAATGTTTTTGGCTAACACCTTGGGATACGCGTTTCCGCCAAAGACGGAAACTGGAAGGTTTCAAATTGCGACGCATCACTTTTATCACTTCGCCCTCAGAAAGGCCAAACTGAAATTTGATCGCCTCAAAGGTCGTTCTGTCTTCCCAGGCCATTTCGATGATGCGATCGGTATCTCTTGTGCTGTGCTTCAACTTTTTAGGGATTCAATTTCTTTCAATACTTCTTCTGCTTCCGCCTGTTTTTGATCACTCAGGGTCCGATTAACAGTAGAAAGATCGTAAGATTCTTTGATTAGTTTTTCGTATTTGTCATGAAGCTTTTCAGCTTTTGTTTTCTTTTTAAAAAATCCGAACATTCTTTGTGATTTGTTTAATAGTTAAACAGTTGTTTTGTGAAATTGTTTAGTGTTGGAATCTATTTCTGAAATTAATTGGCTTGTGAAACTTTGAATTTCTCTTCAATTACTTTTGCGGTAGACTTGTTTTGAATTTTACCATCTAACCAAGAAATAATATCTAAATAAAAGAAAGGCCTTCTCTGATATGGTTCTTTTTGCAAATCCTGTAAGCGATCTCTCAAACTTATCAGTTCAAGCTTCATTTGGGATCGGTTGATAGAAGTTGTTTTTCTAATAAACTTGAAAATTTCTTTGTGTACCTCTTGAATGTCATCCATTTTACCCAAAAAACGGTAGACGGATTTTATTTGATAACTTACCAACATTTCATTCTCCAATTCAAGATGAGCTAATAAACTTAATATTCTGGAGAAACATTGAATGTCAACCCTGAAATCTGCTTTGTATTGAAATATAATTTTGTTCAGCGTGTCAATGGTTTTTTCATTTTCTCCAGCTCCAAAATAAAGGCAAGCAATTTTATAATGAAACACCATTTTTCTGTGATTGTCCCAGTTTAAATATTTATCTGTGATATTGGCTTCTAATTCAGGAATCAGTTTGACTCCATCCTTAAAACTTCCATCTAGGAAATGTTTATTTATTTTATGAATGTAAAGAAACAGCAAGGAAAGCGATTGTACATTTTGATTGAATGTTTTTGAATGTTCATTTATAAAATCTTCCATTTGCTGCAACACTAGAATGAATTTGGGATAATTGGCGTTCATGAAAAGTGAATTCAGCAAGTTGTGAAAGCCTTTTAAATAGAGTGGCGTCCACTCTTTTATCATTATCGGATTTTGGTGAAATAGATCAAGCCATCTTTTAGAATATTTGTATTGAAAAGGAAAGTTTTGGACCATTGTGCAATACCAGACATGCGCTTGATTTAGGTACAATTTTTCGAAAAAGCCTAACAAATCGTATTTTATTTTTGGTAGATTCTTTCTGAAAAAATTACTAACCAATTCATAATCCTGATCATTTCGGACATAGCCAAACTTTAAATACAATCCATACAATTGTAAGGAAAGATTGGAGTAGCGTGCGGTTTTTCTAATTGTTGCGCTCAGGCTTAGAGACTGTTTTGATAACTCTTCTGCTTTCATGTGCATACTACCAGTGATGTGTTGGGATTCTATCAATTTCTCAAATTCGAGAATTTCCATGCAAACTGGATATAAATGCAATTTCATTCCCCGCTTCTTGCTCTTTTCTAAAACTTCAAGCGCTTGTCTATAAAGTCCTTTATTGTATAGAATTCTAGCAAAGTCTAATTGTTCTCTAATCTCGATGTCAATATTGTTTTTTCGATGTAAATTTCTAAGCGAGGACATTAACTGTTTGTAAAGATTCATTTTTACATTCGCCAACTGAGTGGCTTTTATTTCGGGTATGGCTTTCAGTATTTCACGCACATTATAAAACTCTTTCTTCTCCAAAAAATCGAAGAGTCGAACAAATAGTTTTTGCTTCTTTAAATCCTTAGTAGCATACAATACTTTGAAATTCCTTTTCTCAGCTCGATTCAATGAAATAATTAGGGAAACCAATTTGTCTTTATGGACGTTTGCAGTTGTATCAATATTTGGCATAAATTAAAGATATTCAAATTGTTATGAGTAATTGCGATTTATTTGAAATCGTATCAAATATAATTCTTTTGTTTTTTTTATCCAATAGGCTGGGCTACATTTAGTTTATTAGAGACAAATACTTATGATAGGAGATAAAATTGAAATTTTTGATACAACCTTGCGAGACGGCGAACAAGTTCCTGGTTGTAAACTCGCTACAGATCAAAAAGTGAAAATAGCGATACAACTGGAGGAACTGGGAGTTGATATAATTGAAGCAGGGTTTCCTATTTCGAGTCCCGGAGATTTTAAGTCAGTAACAGAAATCAGTAAAGTTATTAAAAACTCGCGGGTTTGCGCTCTGAGTCGAGCTGTCGAAAAAGACATTGAGTGTGCGGGTGAATCCTTAAAATTCGCCCGTTATGGCCGAATCCATACAGGAATAGGAACGTCTGATATTCACATGAAATATAAGCTCCGCTGTTCTGAAGATCAGATCATTGAAAGAGCAGTTGCTGCTGTTCGCTGTGCCAAAAAATATCAAGAGGACGTGGAGTTTTATGCCGAAGATGCAGGAAGGACGAGAGATGAGTTTCTAGCCAAAGTATGCGAGGCTGTTATAAAAGCAGGCGCCACGGTTTTGAATATTCCAGATACAACAGGATTTTGCTTGCCAGAAGAATATGGAGCAAAGATTAAATACTTGGTGGAGAATGTTAAGGGAATTGATAAGGTTGTTATTTCTGCACACTGTCACAATGATCTTGGTTTGGCTACAGCTAATGCGCTTTCAGCCGTAGTAAATGGTGCCAGGCAAGTAGAATGTACCATCAATGGAATAGGGGAGCGTGCAGGAAATACCTCATTGGAAGAAGTGGCCATGATTTTGAAGAAAAGAGAAAGTTTGCCATTTTATACAAACATTATTTCAGAGAAATTGTTATCTACCAGTAACATGGTCATTGAGGAAACTGGAATGCCGATTCAAGCCAATAAGGCCATTACTGGTGCAAATGCATTTTCACATTCTTCGGGCATTCATCAAGACGGGGTGATCAAGCATCGGGAGAATTATGAAATCATGGATCCCAAAGAGATTGGTGCTGAAAAAAGTACGATTATATTAACTGCAAGGTCAGGCCGAGCAGCACTGGCCTTTCGATCGAAAGAACTGGGCTTTGAATTGACCAAAAGATCATTGGATAAAATTTATGTCGAATTTTTAGATTTGGCGGATCAATTAAAGGAGGTTTATGATGAAGACCTTCAAAAACTATTGGAAAAAAATCAATTACTAATTAGACAAGCATTGGCATAAATGGGGAAAACACTTTTTGATAAAATTTGGGAGGCACATGTTGTCAAACAAATTGAAGGCGGAAGAGAAATATTTTATATTGACAAACACTTCATACATGAAGTAACCAGCCCGCAAGCATTCAATGGATTGAGAAGACGTTCATTGCCTGTATTGAGACCAAGCCAAACGGTCGCAACTGCTGATCACAATGTTCCTACGATCAATCAGCATCTGCCCATTATCGAACCATTATCGAAACTACAAGTAGACACGCTGATAAAAAACTGTGCTGACTTTGGAGTAGAACTATATGGCTTGGGCCATGAAAATCAAGGAATCGTTCATGTGATTGGACCAGAACTTGGATTGACCCAACCGGGAATGACCATTGTTTGCGGAGACAGCCACACCTCAACTCACGGAGCTTTTGGATGTATAGCCTTTGGAATAGGAACCAGTCAGGTTGAGCAAGTACTTGCCACACAATGTCTGCTTCAAATGAAACCCAAAAAAATGCGGATAAATCTGGATGGAGAACTTGACAAAGGAGTTCTTTCAAAAGATTTGATTTTATACCTACTCTCCAAATTGGGAACCGGTGGGGCAACTGGACATTTTATCGAATACGCGGGATCTGCTATTTCTGCTCTTTCTATGGAAGCCAGAATGACCGTCTGTAATATGAGTATTGAATTGGGAGCAAGAGGCGGTATGATCGCGCCAGATGAAAAAACATTCGAATACATCAAAGGTAGAACTTTTAGTCCTTCAGGATCTGCATTTCATGAAGCAGTAGAAAAATGGAAAAATCTGTTTTCTGATGAAGATGCTGAGTTTGACAAAGAATATAGTTTTGATGCCAATGAAATTGAACCGATGCTGACCTATGGAACCAATCCGGGGATGGGGATAAAGGTTACTGAATTGGTCCCCAGTCAAAGTGATCATGAAAATGAAAGTAGTTTTAAGAAAGCTTTGGAATATATGGGCCTTAAGCCTGGTCAGAATTTAAGTGAAATGCAAATTGAGCATGTTTTTATCGGTTCTTGTACGAACAGTAGGATAGAAGATTTACGCTTAGTAGCAGAATTTGTGAAAGGAAAAAAAGTAGCTGCTCATGTAAAAGCCAGCATTGTGCCCGGTTCGAAAAGAGTTGAGCAGCAAGCCATAAAAGAAGGGATTGCAGAAATTACCAAGGCTGCTGGATTTGAATTCAGGCAACCTGGATGTTCTGCCTGTTTAGGTATGAATGATGACAAAGTTCCTGCAGGAAATTACTGTGTTTCAACCTCCAATAGGAATTTTGAGGGCCGTCAAGGTCCGGGAGCTAGAACCATTTTGGTCAGTCCTTTGACTGCAGCTTCTTGTGCAATTGAAGGGAAAATAGTTGATGTTAGAAAATTTTTGTAAAAGTTTTATAAATGGAAAAATTTGAAATTTTAAAATCTACCGCTGTTCCTTTGCCGATTGAAAACATCGACACTGATCAGATTATTCCTGCTAGGTTTTTGAAAGCAGTAGATCGAAATGGATTTGGTGAAAATTTGTTTAGAGATTGGCGCTACGATCAAGAGGGGAAGCAAAAAATGGACTTCGTTTTGAACAGCACCGTATTAAATGGTAAAATTTTAGTTGCAGGAGCAAATTTTGGTTGCGGCTCAAGCAGAGAACACGCTGCCTGGGCACTGGTGGACTATGGTTTTAAAGTTATTGTTTCTTCCTATTTTGCGGATATATTTAAAAGCAATGCCTTAAACAATGGCTTGCTCCCCGTTACAGTTTCCAAAAGTTATTTGGCAGAAGTGTTTCAAACCATTGGTGAAAATCCAAATACAAAATTCGAAGTTGATTTGGAAAGTCAAACATTTGTCAACATCAAAAAAGAAGCAACTTTTTCTTTTGAAATTGATCCATATAAAAAAATGTGCTTGTTGAATGCCTATGACGACATAGATTTTTTAATAAGCCAAAAAGAGGAAATTGAAAAGTTTGAGGAGCGAGATTGCAAAGTAGTTAGTGTAAAGTAAAAAGCAAAAGCACAAAGCACAAAGACAATTTATTTTAAATCAAAAGTGGATCGCAAACTCTACCAACAGGCAAACTTGATCGAAGATCAAATGAAGCTGTACCAACAACAATGCCGCAGGCAAGAGTACCAATAGGCAGGTCTACTGCCGTACCAACAGCGCAGCGTACCCAAAAAGACAACTATGAAAAAGAAAATTGCAGTATTCGAAGGAGATGGAATTGGTCCAGAAGTTACACAAGCCAGTATCAAAGTTTTGGATGCAATTGCAAAAAAATTCAATCATGAATTTGAATACAATCATGGCTGGATTGGTGCTGCTGCAATCAATAAATTTGGAAATCCTTTGCCAAAGGAAAGTTTGAAAATGGCTTCTGATGCGGATGCAATTTTGCTAGGTGCTGTAGGCGATCCTCAATTTAGTGATCCGAATATAAAGATTCGGCCTGAGCAGGGCTTGTTGGAAATAAGAAAAAAACTCAATCTTTTTGCCAACATTCGGCCGATCAAAAGTTATGAAGCCACGGCTCATTTGTGTCCGATAAAACTTCAAAATGGTCCGGTCGATTTTGTGATAGTTCGAGAACTAACCAGTGGAATTTATTTTGGAAAAAGCAGCTTGAATTCTGCTGGAGATGAAGCCAGAGATGAATGTTTTTATTCTATTGCTGAAATAGAAAGAATTGTTAAGATAGGTTTGAAATTATCCGCAGATCGAAACAATAAGCTTACATTGATAGACAAAGCGAATGTCTTAGAGACTTCCAGGTTATGGAGGAAAGTTGTTAATTCCTACGAGAAAGTCAACAAGGATATGACATTCGATTATTTGTACATCGACAATGCCACCATGCAAGTGATCCTAAACCCCTATCAATTTGATGTGGTTGTTTGTTCCAATATGTTTGGTGATATTATTTCAGATGAGTCCAGTGTCTTGGCTGGATCACTTGGGATGCTTCCTTCTGGGTCCTATAGCGAATCAAATGCCTTGTTTGAACCTGTTCACGGTTCTTATCCGCAAGCAAAAGGAAAAGACATTGCTAATCCGATTGGTTCAATTTTAAGTGCTGCCATGATGCTTGAGTATTTTGGATTGCTAGAAGAAGCTCGACTAATTGAAAGTTCAATAGATTCTATGCTTAACAATGGTTTGGCGACTGAAGATTTAAAATTGGAACATAAAATTGGGACCGTTCAATTTACAGATATTTTAATTAATTTAATCGCTAAGGTAAATCCTGCAAATGGCTCTCAAAAGCAGAATGAGTTAGTTGGATAAAGTAAGCAACAACTTTTCTGCAGCTGCATCATCCTCTAGAATGTGAACTTGTACATTGTGCTTGATGTTTGCCAGTTTTTCTAATATTGCGGGTCTTCTCGTTTCATAAAAATGGTAAGTGTATTTTATAAATTCCCAATCGAATCTTTCAGGACAGTTTTCAGCGGAGTCTGTTCTTGTAGTGCCGTAATTCAATGCAATCCTCTTTAATACTCTATACAAACAAATATTTCTAGATCGGTCTAGAAAAAAAACAGTATCAGCATATTTTAATCGGATGTCCATGCTGCTCCCATAATTGCCGTCAATGATCCATTCGGCTTCTTGAGAAACTTGCTCAACCAATTGCTCCCATTCTTCTTTTTCAGATTCGACCCAATTCGGTTTCCAATACAATTGATCGAGGTGATACAATTTTAGACCTGTCTTCGAAGCGAGTTTTTTCGCAAAAGTTGATTTGCCCGCCCCACAACAACCTATGATCATTACTCGTTTCAAGATACAGATTGTTTGATTGCGAAATTATTTATTATTTGCATTTAATCCTAAAAAATGAAAATGTAAAAATTCTATTCATTAACTATATTTGGCATTGTCACCAAAATATGGCTAATGAATAGAATTTAACACTGTTTTATAAAAGTTTTGCTTACTCCACAAGCAGCTTGCGAATCATGGTGAATTCTTTATTTTGTAATTTTATAAAATATACTCCAGAGGAATAAACACTCAAGTCAATTCTGTTCGAAGAGGCCTGGTATGGTTTATCGATTAATATTTTACCACTGCTGTCAAAAACGATCAGTTGTGCATTTTGTAAAGGCATTTTCCCATTCCATTTTAAGTTGAATATTCCACTGGATGGATTGGGTGAAATTTCAAACAATAAATCCATTTCATTGATACCAGAATCGGATTCACCAATTCCCCTCAATGGGATGGAGTCCTGTCCTCTATCGCTTTTTACTGTTATGGAATTTTGATAAAGCTGTGCCATCATTGGTTTGAAACTAACTGGGATTGCCAATTCTGCGCCTCCATTAAGTGTGAATGGTTCAAAGTCAAAACTAAAAATGCCGTCTTCTTCCTGCAAAATAATTTCATTTACGTTCAGTTCCAGATCACCAGTATTGATAACAGTCAGGGCAAGATTTTCTGTTGTTTCAAGAGCAACCGTGCCAAAATCCAGTTCATCCTCTTTCGTTTCCAAACTGCCTAATTCAGGCAAAACAGAAACCATCAGATTACTTACGGTATTGGTAACAACTGGGGGATTCAAATCAAAGTAAATACCGGCTGTATTTGTGATGGGAGTGTTTTCATTCAAACCCTCATTGGCCACAATACTGTATTTCACAAAACCGTGAGAATCTGGTTCATTGGCATTGCTGTCGACTAGCAGAATGTTGTTGAAATGAAACTCTATTATTCTGCTATCAGTTTTTATCAGGGTATTTACTTCGTGGCTGCTTGAAATGAATTTGAAAGTATTCAGATTTAAATTTTGATCAATCGTATCTCTTATTATAACATTAAAGGCCGTGTCATTTCCAGTATTCTGAAATCGAATGGTGTAGTCTAGCGTGTCTTCAAACAAGGTGTAATTTTCGTCTCCATATCCATAAGGGCTGGCCAATTTGTCATTTGGATCATAGGAACAGATTAGCTCAGAGGTGAAAGTATGTTTGTATCCGCCATTCCCATCATTGGTTTGAATGTTGCTTTCAAATACCAGGATACTTCCTATCTCTTGCCCACCAGGCATCGTAAAAACCAATTGAATTTGTTCGGTCTGGAAGGGAAAGAGATCTTGATAAAACCAAAAAAGCGTGCCATCTACAGCAATAGAGTCAGGCATAGGATCGGCACTTTGGAAAATACAGCTTTCATCTGGAATCAAATTAACCCAACCATTATTAATAGTTGTACCCTCATTGGTATAACTTAGCCAGAAATTGACATCCGAGTCACATCTGGTGATAGAAGAACTGAGATCAGTCGATTGCACTGTAAAATCAGCAATTGGGCTTAAGGCAAAGTAAAAAGTAGAATCGATGATTTCCTCTCCTACATCTATTGTATAGGAATCATTGCTAACCGTATTAAATAAAGGAGAAGGATTGATACTCATTGTATATTGTTGACTGGGTGCGATTGAGAAGGTACTCATTCCAATTGAATTGGAATAAATGATCAGTCCATCTGGGTCAAGATTAATTTCTTGATTGTTTAAAAAATATTCTTCCGGATCATAAATGCCATTTTCGTTTTCGTCCAGAAAGGCTATTCCATTTATCAAAAAATCGCAATTTAAGGGAATAAAAGAATTTATTATTACTGAATCACATCCAAATTCATTTACCAAAAAAGTTGTATCATTCATCATTGGGGTGCAGGAATTGTTTACGAAAAAAGTTGTATCACTTATCATTAATATTGATGTAAGGATCACCAAGCTATCGCAAGTTTGACCTGAAAAAGTTATCGTATCGTTTCCTACAAGCAATGGATCACAAGCCGGTATATTTACAAATGTCGTATCTGTTGGGGTTAAACTCGTCGTAGTTATTACCAATGAATCACATCCATTTACGTTAACCAATACTATAGTATCAACTCCCACTTCCCATGGAGCACAGGAAGTCGCTGACATTTGTATCTCATTACTAGGAAGGAGCGTATACTGTGTAATTACCAGAGAATCGCAACCTGCCAAATTACTTAAAAAGGCCGTGTCATTTATAAGTGGTAAACAGGAAACAGCATTTAGAATAATAGTATCCCCGCAAACTGCATTGAGTAAAAAAGTTTCGCCGAATTCAATTTCACAGCTCTCTGTCAAATTAGAATTACTTCCTAGGACAGAATTGCAAGGCAAATAAATAATAAACAGCATTGTTAGTAATAAATGCCATTGCTTAGAGGCTTTGAAAAACGATTTTATTTTGGTCATTTTGTATATAGTTTGGGGTGATAAAGTTTGATAGTAAAGCAAAAAGCCGAATCATTACATCACAAGTTTTTGCCAATCAAGAATGCTTCATTTTGCAATTTCATGAAACAAAACACGAGAGGAATAAAGACTTGTGTCTATGAGTTTATAGGTTTGTGGCTTGTTTATCGGCCTGTAACTTGTTCGAAAGAATAACAGAAATAAGCAAAATACCGAAGAAAAATGATTTTCGTTTCATGTTTTTGGGGTTTAAAAGGGATGAAAGAATTTTAGAACCCTCAAAATAGGATATTTTGAGGTATTTCAACAATATTCGAGTCTAGAATTGGAATGTTTAGATGTCAAGCTAAAAATATGACAGAATTCTGAATTTAGCGGTCTGGTTGACTCTCAAAAAAATATTCTCGGATTGCATAGAATAGTTCTGAGGGTGTCAAAAAAAATAGGAAGTACCAATGCCTTAAACATAATTCTCCAAATCATCCTCCCAAGAATATTCCTTGTAAACCAATGCAAAATTTGACTGGTCAATGTTGAGTTTTTGACTCAGTAAATTCCTTATTCCCATTTTACCACCAAAATCACCCCGAAACCATT
This sequence comes from uncultured Chitinophagales bacterium, assembly GCA_937927195.1. Taxonomy (GTDB): domain Bacteria; phylum Bacteroidota; class Bacteroidia; order Chitinophagales; family UBA2359; genus JAHDGP01. Next base: position 36,104 of record CALBCY010000200.1, on the reverse strand, counting down.
TGAACAATCGGCTTATGTGAATTTCCTTTTTTTCGACATCGACTTCCGTTTCGCCTTCTAGGAAGGAGAGGGTGGCGAGTTCTAACTGATCATCAATTTTATCGACAGAATAAGAGCCAATTGGTGGGCAACTTTTCGCTCCGCAATTTAAAGCAAAATGAATTCTGTAATCTATTTCATCCACAGCCAAAGTCTTAATCAAACTCGAAACAAAAGGATTTGGAAGACTTAACAGTGGAAACTTTAGTCGATATTTTCTTAAAATACCATGTTCGATGTTGTCCAAGCTAAACATTTGCCCGGCAATGTTGATTTGTTTGGTGGAATAAATTTTTGCCTTGCTTACCAGTTTCTCTTTTCTGCTTATTTGATAGAAAGCATTGTAAATATTTATCCAGAAAGCTTTTTTATGCTTGTCTGTTTTAAGGTCAGCCTTTAAGCTCGAAAGACTTTGCGACTTTAGGGCTTTTATATGAACGGCATAGTCTTCCTGCATTTTTACGGCAAGTAACAATTGTTCAGAAATTCTATTTAAATCCTTTCGGGCCATGATCTATTGTACTAGTTTTTTGCAAAATTGATCTAATTCTTGGATTCAAATTGTCCGTGCTGGAACATTTGAGGTTTTATACGATTTTCAAATTAAGAGAGTCAATTTTAAGGTTTGATTTTAAACAATATTAAAAATGACATCTCTTTAAGAAATGTCATTTTTTTCTGTTGCCAGCTTCAATTCTGAGCTTGTCGAGGATCGTGCGTTTAAAAGTTTAAAAGACGTTTAGAAATTTAGAAGTATAGATTTACAGATGCTCAACTCTCAAAGCTTTTTCGACGAAAGGGAGAAAACGGAAAATCAAAGACTAACTTTCAGGTTCTTCATGAATGCCTTTTCTTTCTTCACTGCCACCATTGAACAGTTTCCTCAATCCAGCAAAAGCACCAACTACCGCAAGAGCAATTATCTTCCAAAATTTTGCAAGGAGTATTCCTGCTTTGGCAAGTATTCCCGCTTTTGCTAAAACCTTGCCAGCAATCAAACCACCAATTCCAACAGCAGCGATTTTGTCCATACTCGGATCAAAATCATCATAGCGGTGACCTTCTTTGAAATGAATGCTATTCAATAAAGGATCGATGCTTCCTTTGACATCATCCAAAGTATACATTTCAGCAATGGCCGTTAGATCTAAGTAACCTTTCCGTCCCAAAATCCTTATATTGTAATTCAATGTGTTACTTTCCGCATCTCCAAATTTTAGTTCTTTGGCCCAATGCAATTTCTTGTTCTCTGAATCATAGTATGGGGGTGAAGCCCAACCCACCAATTCAACTGGCGGGTAACCACGCTCAATCCTCATTTCATTGATCATTTCAGAATCTTCTTTCATTCCTGATAATAGTTCATCATAATCTAGTTTCTTAGCATCAGAATCATCAATAAAACCTTCCTCGTCCATGAAAATGGCTATAGAAAAAGTAGAGTCGGCAAAGTTGGTGAACTTATCAGGTACAAGCATGCCCAAAAGTTCTTCTCCAGAATCAAGTGGTGGATTGCCCCAAAGTTCGACAAGGATCATCTCACTGGTTTTGCCATCAATGTATTTAAAGCCTGCAGGAATGTCTATGGTAGCCAGATCATCACCAAGAACAATTTGTTGACCAGCATTTTGATAGGCAATCGTTTTTTCAACACTGTCCATGTAAGACCTATAAATGGCTTCCATTTGTTCTTCAGTAAAGGTGATTTCAGTTTCAGTTTCAGCCTCTGCAGTTGTTGCATTTTGAGCCCTAGCTGTTTGGCTAAATGCAATAAAGACCAATAGGGGAATTAGGAAATTTTTCATCAGGAATATTTTTTAGGTTATCGTTGTTCAAAAATATTAAAAAAAAGAATCAATAAGCATTATATAGTAACTATTTACCATCCCAAATCCAGTGTTTTTTGATTTTTGATTGATTACCATTGATTTGTAATTGGCTTTATTTCATCCATTTTTTATGAATAAGTAGTTGGACGTAAATAAAGTACTAATGATTTGAGATGAGTTTTCATCATATACAAAGAAGAAAATGCAGGTATAGCCATAGCTACAACGAGGCTTTCTAATGCAGTATATGTTGAAAAATCACTCAAAGGATTGTTTTATTATTTATGTCCAACTACTTAATGATTAAATGTCATTAATTCTGTAGTTTTGGGGATTAAATCTGTTTATTATCCCAATTGGTTGCGAATGATTAAATTGTGTCGAGAACGAATTTAACTTGGCTTTTAAGAAGAAATAAGAATGAATAGCTCTTTAAACATCCTCTATACATTTATTGCATTATCTTTTACATTGCTGTCTTTCAATTCTTGTGTTTCTAAAGAAGAGGAACCTGCAAGAAGTAGCGGAAGTAGCAAAGACAATGGACAAGCCAATGTCATTTTTATCATTACAGATGATCAAGGATATGCTGATTTAGGATGTTACGGGCAAGTTACGGATATCAAAACACCCAATATTGATCAATTGGCTGCAACAGGAGTAAGAATGACAGCGGGCTATTGTACCTCTCCACAATGTGTTCCTTCCAGAGCGGGATTGATTACAGGAAAATACCAGCAGCGATTTGGATTGGAAGGCAACAATACCGGACCTTTGCCACTTTCTGAAAAAACCATTGCCGATAAATTAAAATCGAAAGGCTACATAACCGGAATGGTTGGCAAATGGCATTTACAACCATTGCATGTTCAGACAAAATGGGTAGATGAAAATCTAAAATCTCCAAAGATGGTGAATGGAAGGGTTCATATTCCATCCTATTTAAGTAAACAATATTTGCCGGATCAACGAGGATTTACAGATTATTTCTGTGGCCCCGATAAGGATTATCGAGCCAACTTTGATTTGGAGGGAAATTACTATGGTGAAAAGAAAAAAAGTTTCTCCTTCAAAGATTTTCGAATTGATTTACAAACCAAAGCGGCATTAGAATTTATTAAACGAAATAAGAATGATCCTTTTTTTCTTTACCTCGCTTATTACGGTCCGCATGTTCCCCTTGATGATGTCCCAATGAAATATAAGGAACGCTTTGCTGGTCCCATGCCGGAAAGAAGAAGGGCCGCATTGGGTTTGATGTCAGCCATTGACGATGGAGTTGGCAAAATTATGGATCTTTTGAGAGACAATGATTTGGAGGAAAATACTTTGATATTTTTCATAAGTGACAATGGAGCGCCATTGGGAATATTTAAAAAAGATGTAGACTTGGCAGATAAAAAAGGCGTATGGAATGGTTCTTTAAATGATCCTTTTATAGGCGAAAAAGGCGATCTGATGGAAGGCGGAATCAGAGTGCCATATATAGTCAATTGGAAAGGTGTTATTCCAGAGGGGCAAGTTGCAGATTATCCTGTTTCAACATTGGATGCAACTGCCACTGCATTAAAATTGGCTGGTCATGATATATTAGATCTTGATGGAATAGATCTACTACCTTATCTAAGCCAAACGGATGAATATCCTCCAAGATGGTTGTTCTGGTCTTTTAGACAGCAAGAAGCAATTAGAAATTTAAGTTGGAAATATTTAAGACTATCAAATGGAAAGGAATTTGCCTTCAATATGAAAAACAATGAAAATGAATTGTTCAATAGAAATTCATCGAGAAAGGATGTAAAGAAAAATCTTTCGAAACAATTGAACAAATGGATCCGTTCAGGAAATAGAATTAAAAGAGATTGGAACATTCCATTGGGTGCAGAAGAAAATAACAAGTATCAACATTACCTTAAACTGATAAAGAACAAGTAATTGTTTCATGAACCATCCGTCTTCTCAGGCTGTTAACTTTTGGTGTAATCCGAGCTATCTTTTGGTGTTATCACCAAAAGTTATATCAATTCCCAGACCTGGCATGAAATTATTTTTTGAGTTGAAATTTCACTGCTCTTCCTATCGCAATTTGATTGAAAAAATCTAAGTGACTAGCATCAATATAGGCTATTCTTGGGTAGCCTCCTGTTGTTTGTCCATCTTGCAATATCACCAATATTTGTCCAGAAGGTGGGACTTGTAATATCCCTGGGAAAACTACGACACTATTGAGCAATGATGGCTGAGTGCAGTGCAGTCGGTCGCTTAGTTTGTCACCTTCCAATCTTGCGCCCATTCGATTGCTGTCTTTTGAAATATAAAATACATTTTCAGTTAAAGCACTTTTACTTTGTGTATCCAAAAAATCAAATTCCGGTCCTTTCTTTAGTTTTATCTTTGAAATGAAAGGTCTTGGTTTATTTGTGAAATTTGTCGCTTTTGTTGATTGTATTTCATGCCATTTCAACACATCTCCTGCTTTGATCAACTGTCCATTGTGTCCACCAATATTCGCATTTAAGTAAAAGGAGGAAGAGCCGTAAATTTCTTGCGTTTCTAATATTCCATTAATGGCTATATAGGATCTGAAACCATGCGTTATTTTTCCTCCTGATAAAATTTGTCCTTTTTTTATTGTTATGTTTTTATAGCGTGAAATTGGTTGTCCGTCAATTAACCAACTAGGATCGCCTCCTGTCAATGAAATGGAAGCATCGCTTTGAAATTCTATTGTAGCAGCGATTCCTGTGCATTCAATCACAGGATTGTTTTCTGGATTTCCTAAAATTTCATTGGCCAAAGAAGCAGATTTAGAATCCATCGCTCCTGATTGAGGAATGGCATAAAAAGCCCATCCTTTTCTACCCAAATCCTGAATGCTACACAGGCTTCCCGCTTTTATTATTTTCAATTTCCCCAACTTCGTATTTTCGATATTATCCATTGTATTCTTTGATTGAAATGGATTTATTTTTTAACAGCGAATAACTAGCATAATCTATCTGGTCGAATTTTATTTTATCAGAAGGTTGCAAACAAATGGCAGGAAGCGAATCAAAATCTAAAATAGAAATGGGCAATTGCCCGATCACATTCCATCCACCCGGACTGTTCAAACTGTAAATGCCCATGTATTGATTTCCAATTGCAAGACTGTTTTTGGGAATGTATTTGGCTGCAGTTGCTTTTCTTGGAATCTGCATGTTTTTCGGAAGCCCGTTCATATAAACGAAGCCAGGAAGAAATCCGAACATTGCAATCGTGAAATCTAATTTCAGCAATTTTTCAATGTATTGTTGTTTGTTTATTCCTGAAATGTTTTCAATGGTTTTCCAATCACCCTCCACTTCAAAATAAATAGGGATTTTGATTTCAGCAGATTGTACAGCACTTGGGATTTCAATGTCTTTGATTTGTTCTAATTTATTCGGATTGAAAAGCTTGTTGAGTTTTAAATAAATTTCGGTTTCAGTAGCAATAACTTCCTCTATGAAGTCAAAATTCTTGTCCAAAATTGCTTTCCCGAACAGGCATAAACCAACAGCATTTTTGTTTGATAACAATGATAACAAAATAAAATCTCCATTGAAATTTCTTACCTCAAGGTCAATATTGTTAAGCTGTACAGACTTCAACATTTTTTGTTTTTAAATAATTTGATATTTGTCTTGCCAAATTAACTGCTCCTTTTGTATCGCTGTGCAAACAAATAGACTCTGCTTTGATGAAATGAGTTTTACCGGAGTAATCTGTTATTTCATTCTTCAAAAACTGTCCAACTTGTTTTAATACTGCATCAGAATTATGTATGAGCGCATTTTCAAGCTTTCTCGATCTTAGTTGTTTGCCAGATTCATAAGTACGATCGGCAAATACCTCATTGATGAATTTTCTATTTTCTTTTTGGCAAATTTGTTGGAGACAAGATCCTGAAAATCCAATGATAGAAAGCTTAGGATCAATTTCACCAACCAAATTCACAAAACCTCTCGCAAGATCGACATTGTTGATCATGTCATTGTACAATGCTCCATGGGCTTTAACATGTCTTAATTCTCCACCCAAAGATTCCACCATTCCTTTTACAGCAGAAATTTGATACCTCAAGTCTGCAAACAATATTCTTGAATCGACCACCAAAGATTTTCTTCCGAAGTTAGCAGGATCATTGTAGGAGGGATGAGCCCCAATTGCTACATTAAGAGCCAAAGCTGAGCGAAGAGTATTTTCAATCAAAGACGCTGTACCACTGTGGAAACCGCAAGCCACATTACAGGATGAAATGAATGGCATAATTTCATGGTCGAAATTCAAGTTCGTTCCGGGAGCCAATTCTCCCATATCGCAATTGAGGTCTATTCTGTCTGCCATTGGGTTTTAGCTTTTGTTCACTACCAATTTGATGAAAAAATTAAGGTCGTCTGTGTTTATGAGATAGTGATTAGCCTCTCTTTTTTTATTTAGTAGTAGAAAATTTTGTAGAAAACGAAAAATATACTATAGTCACTTGGTGACTAGTAAGGAAAAAAGACGAAAAAAACAACTTTTTGTGTTAAAACCTGTTCTAGAACCATCTTATATAACTTTAAACCAAATGAAAAAATAATCATTCAATCAATAATTTTCAGCCACTTTGAATCAATTAATAATTTCTTGCTATCTCTCAGATTTTACCTTCAAAGCGAACAAGGCAAAAGAGGCCAACCAATGTTGCCCTGCATAATCTCCATCCGTAATTTTATCGATGGAGAATTTAATATGCTCATCAGCCATTATCTGAGCAGATGCATTATTCAGTAGAGGATACATGCACCAAGCTCTTGAAAAATTGAGCCCATCTAAATGTACGAGAAAACCATCGGCTCGGTTTTTAATTTGACCAGGTTGTAGATCGAGAGAATGATTGTAAAGGCTGGGAAGAAATTGTTCCAACCAAGATTGAAAGGCAGACCCAGATAAAACTTTTCTCATCAAATCCATTTCCATTAAACAAGGAGAAAAGAAATCATAGCCGCCGGGTTCCCAATCAATAGGTCCATTTTTATCGTTATAAAAAAGTCGAATGGCTTCTTTTTTCAAGAGTTCAGCAAAGGTGTCAAGTTGAATTGTTTGGGCGTAATCAATGGCAAAACTGATTCCAAAAGCAGTATTGGAGTGTTGGCCTGTTCTGATCGGGTAGGCGAGGTTTGGCAAAAAAGATTGGTAACTTTCTACAAAGAAATCGGCCAAAATTTGAAGATTTTGAAACCATCGTTTTCCATCTGGATCTTCCCAACCTGAAAGTTCTTCCTGCAATTTTAAAAACCAAGCCCATCCATAAGTTCTTTCAAAAGCTTTGGTATATGGACTGAGAAAAAAATAATCCAATTCTTTTTGTATGTTTTCTTTCGTCAGATTTTTATTGAGCTTTTCTCTAGCCTCTTGCGCAGCTTCCATTTCAGGAAACAATTTCAACAAATAGACCAAAGACCAGTGTCCATGCACTGCAGAATGCCAATCGAAACAGCCATAAAATGCAGGGTGATGAACTTGGGGCAAAACCAAATCTTTCTCGCTGGCAATGGTATGGCCCGGTTTGTAAGGCAATGGTCTGCAAATACAATCAAGTGGTAAGGTGGCCAAGCGATTGGCCTGGGCTAAGTTGAGTTCTATACTCAAAGTTGTTTTCTTGAAATTTAAGTAAAAAAAACTGGATTATAGATTACTATCTAAAATCCAGCTCCTATAAATTTATGTTTTAAAATCTATGTTCTTGAAATACTATGAACAGCAACGCATGTTAATCTATCTCATTGTATGTGTCAATAACTACTTTGTAGCTTCCATCTTCTTGGACTTTCCAAACATTGACATACTTGATTTTCATTTCAGTTTTTTCTCCTTTTTCATTCAAGAATATTGCTATTCCAGTTCCAGTTTCATAAAGCAAATCTTTTGTTCCTTCTAAAGTTTCCATATTGAGTTCCAAACCCAACATAAAAGCCATCGCTTCTTCCCAAGAAGCCATTATTTTGTCTATGCCATGAATTGCTGGCGAATTATTTGGCAAGTAATGGGCGTTTTGATCATAAATCATTTTTATAACAGAAGCATCTTTACTTTGAATTGCTTTCCCCCATAATTTTCCTAACTGTTGAATTGCAGGCTTCATTTCATCGGCAAAACTCATTGAAGCCTCTTTTGTATCTTTTGAGACTTTTGTTGAGGCATCTGCTTTCTTCAGTTGTGCTTTTTGAGCATTTACCATTTCAGTGCCTAATAAGCTTAAACTGAAAACCATAAATGAAAGCAAGAAATAGTTTTTAATATTTTTCATGGCATTATTTTTTACCAAAGATAAAAAATGTGTTGATATTGCTTATACCAATTGTAAGGAATTTATGTAATCGCTCATTTAGGCCGAGGCCAATGGTTTGCTATTAGATTTTGATAAACCAAAGAACATTATGTATCCGTAACAAAATAAAGTAAGAATAAAGGCCATTTTGAAACCAAAGCTATCGGTTAATTTTCCGAATAATGGTGGAATAAAAGCACCACCTACAATAGCAGTACACAAAATTCCAGAGGCCTGAGGTCTTAACTCGCCCATTCCGTCAATGGCCAAAGTGAAGATGGTTGGGAACATAATCGAATTGAACAATCCTACTGCCAAGATAGACCACATGGAAACAAAACCTGTCGTACTCATTGAGATAATAATGAGGGACATTGCTCCTATTGCAAAAAAGCCGAGCACTTTACCTGGTGAAATTAACTTTGTTAAATAAGCTCCAATGAATCGGCCTACCATTGCTCCAGTCCAATAGAAGGTTACGAAGGCACCAACAATGGCTTTGGGATCTAATGTTCCGTAATCTGATCCTAAGAACCAGCTCGCAATTCCACTCATGAAATCATTGTTTTTTACCGCTTCTGCCAGATTCATATCCACAAAATAACTAGTCAACCATGTTCCAATGGCAACCTCTGCTCCAACATAAACGAAAATTCCAATGGCACCCATTATCAGCCATTTGTTTTTCAATGCTGCTCCATAACCTCCCGTCGCTTGCTTTTCCAAAATTTGAGGCAATTTCACAAAAAGAAAAACCAATGCAATAAGAGCAAGAATACAAGCAATGGTAACAAATGGTCCTTGAACTGCAGCAGCTTCACTTATGTAATAAGACTCTCTGTCAGCAACTGAAAGCGCTCCGATTTGATCCGAGGTTTTTACGGTACTACTTAAAATAAACATGGCTCCCAATATTGGAGCGATGGCCGTCCCCAAGGAGTTAAAAGCCTGTGCCAAATTCAATCGGCTCGAGGCACTTTCTTCTGGCCCCAAAGCTGCAACATAAGGATTGGCAGCAACTTGAAGGATGGTCATTCCACCAGCCAAAACGAATACAGCACTTAAAAATATTCCAAAAGTTCTGTAAGAGGCAGCTGGATAAAATAACAAACAACCAGCAGCCATGGTGAACAAGCCCAGAACAATTCCACGCTTGTACCCAATCTTAGAAAGAATAAATCCTGCGGGAATGGAAAGTAAGAAATAAGCTCCAAAAAAGGCAAATTGTAACATCCCTGCCTGAAAATTATTGATTTCAAAAACCTCCTTTAAACGAGGAATAAGCGGGTCGACAAATACAGTGATAAAACCCCATAAAAAGAAAAGGGAGGTCAAGAATATAAAAGCACTCGTGTAATTTGACTTATTCGATTCCATTGGCTTATTTTTTGAAAAAAGTGTAAGTTAAAATGTCTAAGTGTTAAATATACACAATAATATTATAAATGATACGACTAGCAGTACTGTTAGTACGCTCACAAGCCGTTTGTAGGCTCGCAAGGCTTGCGAGCCCACAAACGGGCATCATTTTCTTTTCGTTGATGGTACCTCCCATCGATTCATCCTATCCACACATCATTCCTGACCCTCCGTCATTCCTGACTTGATCAGGAATCCCACGTTCCATCCGCCACGTTCCACCCGCCACGCTCCATCCGCCACGTTCCAACCGCCACAATCCATCCGTCCTATTCTGTCCTTTTCAAGTTTTTGGCAGCCTCAACCAAGCTGATAAATTCAGATCTATAATTTCCGATGTCTTTACCTTTCGACTTTTGAGCCATTGCGATTACCTGATCGAAACTAGATGCTCCTTTGAATTCTGAATTGCGAAGCAGCATTCCAAAAGAAGCGACCGAAGCAGCGAATTGACCATTGAGCGTTGCTTGATCAAATTTGAGATCTTTGTCAAAAACAGGCGCACTGACGAATTTAGATTTGTTTTTGTTTGTTGCCTTATATCTTAATTTTACAAGTGCAATTCGCTTGTCTTTCTCAATATCCATACCTCCCTTTTTTAATTTTGTAGGCTTTATTTCATAAATTACAGTAACGGAATGACCCGAGCCCAACTCGCCCGCATCTTTTTTATCATTGTCAAAATCTTTGTTTTCAAGTTGACGGTTTACATAACCAATTTGTCGATAAGATTCTACGAATTCCTCATTGAAATCCATTTGTATTTTTACATCTTTTGCAATCGTTATGAGCGTTCCGCCAATTTCATTGACCAAAACTTTTTTAGCTTCTAAAATATTGTCAATGTAGTGATAATTCCCATTGCCGTGGTTTGCGACTTGTTCCATTTTAGAATCTTTGAGATTGCCAGTGCCGAAACCAAGTACCGAAAGGAAAATTCCACTTTCCCTTTTCTCTTCAATCAATTTTACCAAGCCATCCTCTCCACTTATTCCCACATTGAAATCTCCATCTGTTGCCAAAATCACTCTGTTGTTTCCGCCTTCAATAAAATTTTCCATAGCAACTTTATAGGCCAGTTTTATACCAGCTCCACCGGCCGTAGAACCCCCAGCTTTTAATTGCTCAATGGCATTTTTGATTTTGTCTTTGTCTTTGCCCTTGGTTGAGGGCAATACAATTCCAGCTGCTCCTGCATAAACCACGATGGCAACTTTGTCTTTATCCCTTAACTGGTCTATTAATAAATACAAGCCGGATTTTAGCAAGCCGAGCTTGTCCGCAGAATTCATTGAACCTGAAACATCAATTAGAAAGGTTAAATTTGATGCCGCAGCTGAACTCATTTCAATCTCCATTCCTTTTATGCCTAAATGCAATAGTTTGTTTTCTTTGTTCCAGGGACAATCCATGTATTCAGGGCTAATTGAAAAAGGAGACTCAAACATTGGCGCAGGATAATCATAGGGGAAGTAATTGACCATCTCTTCTATTCTAACTGCATTTTCAGGTGGCAATTGTCCATCATTTATGTATCGTCTGATATTGCTGTAGGCCGCCTTGTCAACATCAATACTGAAAGTCGATAAAGGATTCTTTTTTGCTTTTTTCCAAGAGTTGTCATCTATGTTGTTGTATTCCTCTTTAGAAACTGTTTTGTTTCTGCCTTTTCTTCCTTTCTTGGATCTTGTTACTCCGCTGACCATGGACAGTGATTTTCGTATCAAAGGCATTTTATACTCAACGACTACAATTTCATCAAGCATTTCTGAATGTTGTTCCAATTGAACGTTTACCACCCATGTTTTTTTTGATAGATCGATTTTGACAGCTTCAACAAGAGAAGTTGTATAAGCAACATATTGTGTTTGCAATAAATAAATACCAGGATTAAGACCAGAGATTAAATACTTGCCATCAAAATCTGTTTGAGTACCCGTTATCACGTTTGCCAATGAATCTTTCAAAACGACCGTTGCAAAAGGAAGACCTTCCCCCGTTGATTGATCAGTGACTACTCCTTGAAGTGTAAGGTTTTCAGCATATTGAAATTGCTCTTTCTGGCTCTGAGCATTTAAGATAGGAGCTAATAAAAAAATGGGAATAAGCAAAGCAAATAATTGTTTCATGGATTCATTTTTTGTGATGAAATACAGGCTAAAAAATAAACTAAATCCATTAGAAAAGATTCAAAATATTGTCACTTTTAGCATTAGCCGTCCCACAATCCGTCCCACAATCCATCGCCCAAAAAAAAGGGCCAGGAAGAATTTCCCAGCCCTTAATCAAAATCGTTATACTTGTTGTTTGATACTTTTACTAAAAAAGATCTATTTCTGTAAAATTAATTTCTTTGTAGTTTTTCCTTCTTCGGTGATCACTTCAACAAAGTAAATGCCATCTGCTTGAGCTCTCATATCGAAGAAGAAATAGTCGCGGTTAAGCACATTCTTTGTCTTTTTACTTTCAATAACATCGCCCGCAGCATTGTAGATAAAAATTTGCATTTCTCTTGCCGGTTCTCTGCTGATCATTCTAACAATTCCTCTGCTTGGATTTGGCGAAAGACTGAATTCATTGATTTCATTTAACTGGTTCAAAGCAGTCATTGTGTCCGTAACCATCGTATCAGTTACCATAGTGTCCACCACCATTGTATCCATTACTTCGGTAAAGCCAATAGGCATATTTGAGAAGCTGATAAAATTTGAGGAAACGATTAAGTGAGGATTGAAACCGTCATCACAACCATGACAAGTAACACCTTCCTCGCAATCAGGGTTATTTGGATGGCAGTAATCAATGTAGGTTTCGTCAAAAACATAATCCAATGCCACAGCATCTCCGTCCATGAAATCGCTCAATGAAAAATCAAACCATGGAGCAATTGTTCCTGGACACCATCCAGCTCTATCATATTGATAAGTTCCGTTTTGTGGTTGACAACCATCTGGATTTGGAAAACAGGCGTTCCAATTGTGCTGTGCGAAAGTTTCTTCTCCATTTACCCAAATGTGATGCGTCCCATCATAAAACTCAGCCGCATTCCCTGTATTGTTGTCATACCAAGGATCATTACCAGACCATCCATGCCCAGTAGAAACCAATTTTATTTTAGCATCTTCTACATTTTCTTGGAAGGTGAAATTTGCTCCTTGCACTGGCTGTAAATCTGCCAGATCACCAAACTCATAAGTGTCTGACCAAAATAACTGTACAGCACTGTATTTGTAAGCTGGAGTTCCTGCTTGATAAGCTAAATTCAATTCATAATCAAATCCGTTGCCGAAAGTAACTCCCGTTACTCTAAAGGAAATCTTCCCTTGAAGAATAGAAGCAAAATCTGTTAGATCCACTGTGTGATCACAGGCCACTCCATAAGAAGTGATGTATCTAATTATTTCAATCCATTCGCCATTGTGTCCTTTCGCTTCAATATTGACTACTCTGTCCCAAGGATCACAACCACCAGTTGGACATGTAACATCAAGCGTCGCAATGATTTGATCAAATGCCCCTAGGTAACAAGGTAATTCAGCTTCTCTGGTTTCAGTAGGATCACCGCTGTATACCCAAATGTCATCAAAAGCAGTTGTCTGAATATCTGAAGCAGTTTCAAGCACATCAAAACTTATCGATTGCATGGCATTTGCACCATAATTGTTTTTTGAAATAATGGTCATTTCATAAGTTCCATAATCAGCAGGTTCCCACCATCCAGTAAAGTGTCCATTGCCCCAATCTTGAGCAATAACCTCGTCCGTTCCTATAACAAACTTCAATTCTGCTACATTAAAAAGTTCTGGGAAGTCGATCGTTGAAATGGCTGCCAATTGTATTGGGCCTAACTCGGGAACGTGTACATCTCCAGCTATTGGACTTCTGGCTTCAATCGATGGTACAAAAGTAGTGGCATCGAGGACCATAAACGAATTGCTTATAGGATCAGCTGGATCAAAATCTGCATTCCCTGGTTGACTGGCTGTTACAATGACCTCACCCGGAGTCCCATTTAATGTAATGGTTGTTCCGTCGATACTTGCTGGTCCCGAAATGATTTCAAACTCAACTGGTAATTCTGCGGTTGAAGCTGCGGCAATTTCAAACGGTACATCCGTTGTCAATTTATTTGGAATTTGTGGGAAAGTCAAAGTTTGATAGGTTAAGTCTAATTCTCCTCCAAAGTTTGAACCTACTCCTGTCAAGTCAAAGTTCATAAGGCTTGCATTTCTGTCAGGAGCACCAACTTCTGAAATCAATTCAGTTATGCTTGTATTGTCTTCATCAGGAACTCCTTGATTAAATTTGAAATACAATTCAAGGTCTTCTGAATCTGGATCGATTTCATTGTCAATCATGTCCTCAATTTCACTAATCGACAAAGCTTTTTTCCAAACAGAAACTTCATCCATTCTTCCATCGTGATAGAAGTTACAGCAAGAGATTGGGCTTTGCCCCATGGTAAAATCTACATTGTTTGAATCCCAAGCCCCTGTTGCTACAGAAGAGCCAAATTGAAATCCATTTATATACAGCGTTAGCGCAAGACCATTGTAGACCAATGCAAAATGTTGCCATTCGTTAGCGGCTACTGATCCAGCTGGCGCGACGTATTCGTAAAGACTCCCGTCGCTACCCATTTTGATTCTGCATTCCAATGCTCCACCATCAAGCTGTATGAAATAAAATTCGAAATCATTGCTTGATCCGCTCCTGAACCCAAGAGATCCTTTGCCAATTCCTAGCTCATCCGTCCAAATCCATGCTGTCATACTAAGAGTTGTAGTACCAGTGAAAAGATTGGAAGCGTTTTCTACGATCGCCACATCGTTTTGACCATCAAAATCTAAATATTGATTGGACTGTGAAAAGCCGCTTAATGAGCCGATGCACAAGCAACAAATTGTTAAAAAGAAAAATTGTAATGGTTTTCTCATATATTTTGTTTTTTTTAGTCACCAAGTGACTATAGTAAAAATTTTTCGTTATTTTCTTATTCTGCAAATATTTTTTATAGAAAGTCAAAAGATGGCTCAGTTTACAATCTGCCTACAAAATATTCGAACCCGACACCAAGACTGAAAATCAAAAATCGAATCCCGAATCCCGAACACCAGCGAATGCAATTCGCTCTTAAAAAGAATCCCACCAGACTTTCACTTGTTCAGAATCTTCTCCCATTTTAGCCACCTGTTCCGACCAATTGTCAGGATTGTTGATGCGCTCTGATTGCGGATAAGTAAATCTGAAATGATTCAAAGCAGCTCCCTCTCTAGGAGTTTGCCCAGTTCTTCTTTCCAAAGAATAGGCTTCCCAAGGTTGACGAAAAGCGTCAATCCATCTTTGGGCATATATTAATTCTAGTTTGTTGGGATTGTCTAAGATAAGCAATTCAGGATGATTCGATACACCAAACAATTCACCGATCGTTAATGGCGTTTCAGCATTGGTCCAAATTTCAGACTGATCGGCCATTTTTTGCCAAAAACCAATAGAGGCAACAATACCCAAAGTGTATTCTAAATCACTTGTTCCAACGTCCATAGGCATCCCCAATCCTCTGGCATATATTTCAGCTTTGATGAAATTGATTTCAGCGGCAGTCATTAATATTTCAGGAACATCGTATTCATCTCTTATCAAATAATAGTTGAAAGGCGAATAAATGTTATTGGTCCCTTTCAAAGCATGATTAATGTCTCTTGTTGCAGCATAAGGTGTTCCCCCAGATTGAGGTGTATTTGCCGAAGCCAGTTGCGGAAAAGCTGTCCATTCATTTGAATTGTTGCCTTCGAAGAATACTCTAGCTCTGGGATCAAAAATACCCGCTCCGTTTAGATCATCTGTCTCAGACATCATGCGCCAAATATTGCTACCCATTCTTAGTTTGTTGTGTTCCCTGAATGACCAGTGACAGCCTTCTCTTTGCCAAAATTGATCAGACGGTTTCATAACAACTTCTTCACCATCTTCAATGATTGGTAATTCATTGGATAAAATTTCAGTAATAATTGGTAAAGCAAAATCAGGATCTTTTTCCACCATTCTTAAAGCATGTTTCAATCTCATCGAATTGGCAAATTTCAACCATTTAAAGGCATTGTCTTGAAACAAGTTATCAAAACTGCCAAAAAGAAGGTAGGGTTCGCCAGATGCTGTCGTTGGACTGCCCATTATATTGATGTTTTCAGAAGCCCATTTTAAATCTTCCAACAAGGCTTTGTAAATTTCTTCTTGCGAGTCAAATTTAGGTTCAATGAAATCCAAGCTTTCAAATCCGCGTCCCGCTTCCGAAAAAGGCATGTCACCAAACAGGTCAGTCAATCGGAAGGTTTTATAAGCTAGTAAAATCTTTAACTGAGCTTTGATGTTGTTGTAAATTTCAGGTTCTGGAACAGCGGCCTCTTTTTCTTCAATTCTTCTTTCTATGTCTCTAATTACTGCAAGTGTATTGTAGTAGTTGGACCAAACATCTTCTGTACCAATGCTGATGTTTTGGAAAGTTGGTGCTGTCAATGCCGCCAATTGGGTTATGCCGTACAGGCTTTCGTTGTGGAGGTAAAATTGTTCATTCCATCCCAGTCTCAATGATTCCACTGCTTTGTTGAACAATGGACCAATGTCTGTTTCGGTTGGAAAGAATGGGTTTTCATTTAATTCCTCAAATCCTTTTTCACAGGATGAAATTCCAAAGAAAAAGAAGGCTATGAAGAAAGTCTTCAATAGGTATTGTGAAATATTTCTCATTAGAATTTAGCATTTAGAGTGAAACCAAATGAACGAGTTCCTGGATAGGATGCCCATTCCAATCCCTGCGCATTTCCAGAACCACCGCTTCCTTCAGGATTGATCTGGTCTGGCAGAGAATTGTAAATGTAAAACAAATCTCGACCCACCAATGAAAGACTCAACTCTTGAAAAAGTGGAATTTTTTTATTCAACTTTGCTGGAAAATCATAGCTTAAAACGACCTCTCTCAATTTCACCCAAGTATTGTCTAAAATCCCCGGACTGGATAAGTATCTTCCCCATCCACCTTTGTTGGGAATGTATTTGAAATAATAATGAACCACTTCTTCATTAGGCGTTCCGTCTTCATATACGCCATCCAAAACCACACCGATGTTGCTGGTGTTTCCTTCTTCGTCCGTATAGGCCAATCCGCCACCTTGACGTTCCAATAATGTTTCAGGACTTTGGCCTGTTTGCAATCCAATTACATAAGAACCTGCATATATATCGCCGCCCCATTTGGTGTCAACCAAAGTGCTTAATTTGAAATTTTTATAGCCCAATCTCATTGTCCAACCTCCAGTGAAATCAGGAGAGGCATTTCCAATTGGGACTCTGTCCTCGCTTATCTGATAATGTGTGCCCTCTTCATTGACAATGGGCTGGCCTGTTTCTTCATGGTAGACATAATCATAGCCGATGATTGTCCCAAATTCGTCTCCTTCTTTTACTGAAATAGCAGGGCCATTTAATCCCCAAATGTTTGCCAGTTCTCTGGTCTTGGCTCCGTCGCCTAAGCTGACAACATAGTTTCTGTTTCTGCTAAAATTTAATCCAGTTTCCCAAAAGAAATTTTTGCGATTCATGATCGTTGCCGTTAAAATGGCTTCAATGCCCTTGTTCTCCAATTCTCCCGAATTGATCAATACGAAAGGCGCTCCTGATGAAGCTGGTACAGGGGCATCTAAAATTTGATCATAAGAACTGATGTAATAGTAAGTGAAATCTAAATTGATGTTGCTGTTAAACAAGCCAAGGGTGGTTCCTATTTCATAAGAATCTGCACGTTGAGGTTTCAAGGCTATAGGAGGAATAGTACCAGGTAAGTTCGCTGTCTGTTGATTGCCAAAAGAAGAAGTTTCATAGGTAAAATCTACTTGGAAAGGATCGGTGTCTGTTGCTGTTTTTGCAAAGGCAGCTCTTAGCTTCCAAAAGTCTAAAAATTTCACATTCATTTTAAAAGCTTCTGTCGGTAAAAAACTGACCGAAGCCGATGGATAAAAATAAGAGTTGTTGTCAATCGGCAATGCGGATGACCAATCGTTTCTTCCACCTAGTTCTACAAATAAGTAATTGTGCAAACTCAAGTTTAGAAAGCTGAAAACTGAATTGATTTTTTTATCGTATCTGATTTCTTGTGCAATGTCTTCCTGTTGTGGATCGTCTAGATTGTTGAACGAATAAAGAAATGGACTGCTCCAATCTCCAGCATCTGATTTTATTCCATATCTGCTTCGGCTCCATTGAGTGCCACCTACAGATAAACCAACACCAATTGGAGAATCGAAAATTTTGTCTTTTTGCGCTGTAAGAATGATGTCATTGTTGTTGACAATGTCTCTGCTTAACTCATTGGCATAAAAACCTCCATCTATTCCTAGCTGATCATAGGGTTTGTTTTTAGATTCAAACTGATCTGTTCCGAAGTCCAAGCCCATTCTGCCCATCAGGCTTAGCCATTCGGTGATGCTGTAATTCAAAGTCAGCGAGCCGATGAGCTTGTTTCTTCTCAGCGTTGTATTGTTGTTGTAAGTATTCCACCAAAGATCCGGTGCTGTGTATGTAAACGGATATTGACCATCGTAATCATTCCTTGTTCCATCTTCACGGATGTTGATTTGTTCTTCCAGTCCTTTGTAACTTCTTGGCCAACTGTATAAAATTCCTTTTCCGAAAGAGGCGTTGTTGTCATCCCCCAATGAAGGTGTGTTTCGACGATTGTAGTTGATGTATGAAATGGCAACATCAGCGCTTACTTTCTTTGAGATATTTAGTGTCGAACCAACATTGACAGTGTTTTGTTCAAAATCGCTATTGGGAACAATTGCGGTATGATCTGTTCGGGTCAATGAAACCCGCATGTTGCCCATTTCACCACCACCACTAAATGCAAGGTTGTGTGTAGCGGTATTGCCATTTGAAAAGAACTGTTTCAAATTGTCTGGTTGAGGATCGAACGGACGCATTTCACCATCCCACCATTTCAACATTTGTCCTTTCATTTCAGGCCCCCAAGAAACGCCTGTAGAATAGAAACCAAACAATTCAGTGGTCGATTTGCCAAAAGGCCCATTGTCTGAATGCGCACTGTTGGGATAAAGCAAATTGCCTTCCTCATCCATTTGAAAACTTGGTTCCGCTAAGCTCACTGGACCACCAGCGCCATAAATATTTTGTACATCACGATAGTAATAGGGATTGATTACTTTAAAGGCATAAGAATAATCTACGCCAATGCCTTTTCTTTTTGAGCCTCTTTTGGTGGTGATTAGAATAACACCATTCGAGCCTCTTGAACCATACTTTGCGGAAGCAGTTGGCCCTTTCAAAATATTGATGTCCGCAATGTCGGCAGGATTGATGTTATTGATCGCAGAACCCCAATCTCTTCCCCTTCCGATATCAGTCAGGCCGGGATCGTTTTGCAAAGGAACTCCATCAACAATAATCAGTGGTTGATTATTGGTGCTGATGTTGTTGTTGCCTCTGATTGTAATTCTGGTTGTTCCACCTTCTACACCATTAGAATTGGTAATGTTGACGCCTGCAGATTTACCCGAAAGGGAATTGACCAAATTTGGCGCATTAGATTTCATGATCTCGAGCCCATCAAAACTTTCTGTTGAATAACCCAATTCTCTCTTTTGTCTTTTTATCCCAAGAGCTGTAACGACGACTTCATCCAAAGTTTGATTGTCTTCGAGTAAAACGATTTCAAAATTACGCTTTTCGCCAACGGGAATTTCTTGACTGAGGAAGCCAATGTAGCTGATGAGTAAAATACTTGATTCGTCATTGACACTTAGATTGATACTTAGTTTGAAACTTCCATCCAAACCAGTTGACGTACCATTTGCCGGGTTTCCTTTTTCAACAACGTTTACTCCGATAAGCGTTTCACCTAAATCATCCTTTATGGTTCCTGAAATTTCTACTTTTTGTGCCTGAATGGAAATCATGCTGAAAAGACAGAAAAGACATAGAATGCCTATGAATTTGAAGCAAAGTGTAAAAGTTTTAAGTCCTGATTTATAGATCATTAATTACATTTCTTAGGTTCGTGATCTCAATTTAGAAAGAATAGTCATTTTTATCTAAACAAACCATTAAAAACAAGCATATATGTTAGCCAATATCAAATAATATTGAAAGTTGCTTATTGAAATTCCTTGAAAAAATGAACAAGCATCCTTAGAATGAAAGAATTTTGATTTTTGGCCCTTCAATATTTGAGATATTTACAAAATACTGACAAAGGTTTGCCCGTTTTTTTGCATTTTTAAAGCAAAACAATTCGCAATGATGAATCTTCGAATTTTCTTTTGTTTGTATTTATTTTGTTTTTCATTCAACCATATAAATTGTCAAATTATTCTTGATAATGATGAACCACATGTCATAATGGATTGGTTGCATCTCGATGGCGTTGATTACAGAGTGGAGTATTATAACCGTTGTCGTAATTCAAGTTTAATTATAGAAGAGGCTGGCAGCATTGAAACATTCGGACTGAGTGGCTTTGTCCATGAATCTGCATTTGATTTTCTAGACAATGAATGGGTATTGTTGTCAAATTTATGGGCGGCAGATGATATTGCTGATCCTTCGTTAGAACTAAAATACAGAAACTTAGACGGTGAGATTGAAACAATTGTATTTGATGAAATTGATTACGAATTTCATCCATACCAAGATTTTTGCATATACAAACAAGGGACTATTTTAATAAAAGCAAGCTGCTACCCTAATTGTGTAAACTATTTGATTTTGAATCTGGATGGTAGTGTTCAATATTTAGGATCGGATAATGAATTCGAAAAGCTGGATTTTGCTTTTGATAATTTGTTTGGATTCAGAGAAAATAATGTCTTTATTTTGGACGATAGCCTTGAAGTTATAAATGGAATTTCGGTCCAAGGTAACTACCGTTTTCACAAATTTCACAACGATAAAATTTATCTATCGACTGATGAAAAGTTGATTGTTTTGGATACAGAATTGAATATTCTTAATGAATCTGTAATGAATGAAAACATAGAGATCGCAGATTTGACCGTTCATGGTGATACCATTTTTTATCTAGCTAATCCTCAACAAGATCAAAGCATCCTTCATTGGTATTTAAATGATGTGAATAATGGAATTTTAGCAGAAGAAAATTTTCAACAAATTGAGTTTAACAGATTTCCCAAAGGTGATTTTTCTACTACAGTCTTTGGAATTCAGGAGTGGGAGGAGAATCCAGATTTTTTTTATGACTATCCGTTTCAAAATAGTTTGATTTCCACTTATGAAAAACTAGGAGAATCTACAATTGACCTTGGAATAGAACTGATCAATACTTATTCCTATTCTTTTCCTTATGACACATTTTATATTGAAGCTTTAGATTCCCTGTTCATTTCTTATGATTACGAAAATTTTATGGATTTTAATATTACTAATTTTAGTGATGAAATTATTCAAAATGTGTTTGTGGTCTCTCAATCATTTGAAGGGATTAATTGTGTCGATCATAGATTTGAAACCTACTATGAAAACCTAAACCTTCTTCCTGGAGAAACTCGTGAATTTTTTGCAAAGCTTAATTCATATTCCGTACCAGAAGAATTCTGTTTTTATATTATTTCTGCAGATGGAAAATATGATACCAATAACTCCAATAATAGATCATGCTTATCGGTTAATGTTGGATTGAATGATATTCAAAATAATGAAATGCTAAATCAAGAAGTGAAAGTTTTCCCCAATCCTGTCAGTCAATACTTGAATTTTATCCTTCCCAAAGATTTCCAATTATCGGAGGCAGTGGTTATCAATTCAGATGGAAAGCAACAGATGTTTTATCCCAATAGTATTACTTGGAATAATAAAATAACAGTTATTGATCTTCCAAATGGACTGTATTTTTTGCAATTGAGAAGTAAAGATGGGAAGCTTTTATCAGGAAAATTTTTGAAAGAGTAAAATTGTTTTTTTTTATAAAAACCAAAGTCAAAAAACCAAAGTCATTTACAATGAAATGGCTTAATTTATCCCAATCCATTTTATATCTGGTTTACATTTCTTAGGTTAGTGGTCTAAATTTAAGATTTCAGCTGTTTTAAGCTAAACTAATCAACGAAAAACAAATCATGTTAGCCAATATCAATCCGACCAAAACAAAGTCATGGGAGTCCCTTCAAGCCCATTTTAATAGAATGAAAGGTCAATCTATGAAGGAAATGTTTGCTTCTGATCCCGAGAGGTTCAACAAATACTCCATTCAATTTGACAATCTCCTGTTTGACTACTCAAAAAACATCTTGAATGACCGAACATTGAGCTTGTTGTTTGGTTTGGCTAAAGAATGCAAACTCCAAAATGCCATAGACTCCATGTTTAATGGCGATAAAATAAATAAAACTGAAAATCGTGCCGTTTTGCACACGGCTTTAAGAAAACCAGTAGGAAAAAAAGAGCAATCAAAGGTCTTGGTTGACAAAAAGGATCAAATGCCTGCTGTAAAGGCCGTTTTGGAACAAATGGAGGCCTTTTCAAAGCAGGTCAACAGTGGAAAGTGGAAAGGTTATACAGGCAAGACAATCACCGATTTGGTTAACATTGGCATTGGTGGTTCCGATCTTGGGCCTTATATGGTCAGCGAGGCTTTGAAACCTTACTGGAAGAAGAACATGAAAATTCACTTTGTATCCAATGTGGATGGAACACACATTTCAGAAACCCTGAAAAAGCTCGATCCTGAGCGGACTTTGTTTTTTATTGCGTCGAAAACTTTCACCACTCAAGAAACAATGACCAATGCTCATTCTGCAAGAGATTGGTTTTTGAAGAAAGCAAAATCAAAGGAGACGATCAAGAAACATTTTGTTGCCTTGTCAACAAATGCCAAAGGAGTGAAAGATTTTGGAATTGACCCGAAGAACATGTTTACTTTTTGGGATTGGGTAGGGGGGCGTTACTCAGTTTGGTCTGCCATCGGATTGCCACTAGCTTGCCTTTTAGGTTTTGATAATTTCAGGGCATTTTTGGATGGTGCGCATGAAATGGATGAGCATTTTAAAAACACACCATTTCAAGAAAATATTCCTGTTATTTTAGCATTGATAGGCATTTGGTATGTCAACTTTTTCGATGCCAAAAGTGAAGCCATTTTGGCCTATGATCAATATTTGCATCGTTTTGCTGCCTACTTTCAGCAGGGCAATATGGAAAGCAATGGAAAGTATGTCGGGCGCGATGGTAAAGCCGTCGATTATTCCACTGGCCCCATCGTTTGGGGAGAAGCTGGAACCAACGGACAGCATGCATTTTATCAATTGATTCACCAAGGAACTCAAATGATTCCTTGCGATTTTATTGGGGCAGCGAAAAGCCACAATCCAATCGGTGATCATCATCCGAAACTGATGTCTAATTTCTTTGCACAGACAGAAGCATTGATGAACGGTAAAACTAAAAAAGAAGTGGAGGCAGAATTGACCGAAGGAGGGATGGACAAAAAGCAAATCAAGCAGCTAACCCCTTTCAAGGTTTTTAAAGGGAACATTCCAAGTAATTCTTTCCTTGCAGAAAAGATTGATCCGAAAATGTTGGGACGCATGATTGCTATGTATGAACATAAAATTTTCACCCAAGGTGTCATTTGGAATATTTTCAGTTTTGACCAATGGGGTGTTCAATTGGGGAAGGTATTGGCCAACAAAATTTTACCAGAATTGAATGCCAAGAAAAAAGTTAAGAGCCACGATTCTTCGACCAATGGATTGATTAATGCATTTCTTGGAATGAGTAAATAGCCCGTAGCCGCGCATTGTATGCACGCAATATTTGGTTGGACAGTAGCCGCGCATTGCATGCGCGCAATATTTGGTTGGACAGCAGTCACGCATTGCATGCGCGCAATATTTGGTTGGACAGCAGCCGCGCATTGCATGCACGCAATATTTGGTTGAATCGCAATGCACGCGCATTTAATATTTCAAAATGCCAATGAATAAAAAAATATTAATCATAGGATCAATCGTTTACTTTCTGTTAGCGTTACTTTCCTTGTATTATTATTTGGAACGCACTGTTTTCTTGGATATATCTTACCATCTTTTCTTTATAATCAAGGATGGATTTTATGCCATTCAAAACATGCGGTTCGGAGCATTTGTGACTCAAACATTTCCATTGCTGGGAACCAAGTTGGGTTTGGATTTGGAAAGTATCATGAAATTGTATTCGGTAGGTTTTGAAATTTATTACTTTCTTATTTTTGCTTTGTGTATTCTTTGGACCAAATCATACAGGTTTGCCTTGGTCATGTTGTTGTTCAGTGTTTTGATGGTCACAGATACCTTTTATTGGATTCAATCGGAATTTCCACAGGGATTGGCCATTCTTGTTTTACTTTTTAGTTACTTGTATTTCATTTCAACAAAAAAAAATGACTTGAATGGTGAAACAAGTTATGCTCAATATTTCATTGGCTTTTTGTTTGTAATCAGCCTGGTTTTCTTTCACCCTTTAATGTTGATTCCCTTTTCCTTTTTTGTTCTGTTCTTCTATTATGATGGAAGCGTAAACAAGAAATTATTGATGTTTATTTCTGCTAGCTTTTTCGCAATTTTTATTTTTAAATCCATCTTCTTTAGAACAGCCTATGACCGAACTTCAATGTCTGTTCTGAAAAACATTTACCTCCTTTTCCCCAATTATATTTTTATAGAGACCAACAAGGATTTTTTGATCAGTGCGATTCAAGATTATTACTTTTTGATATTGGGATTGACGGGGGTGTTGTTTTATTATTTTAAGGAAGGGCAAAGAATGAAATTTTTGTTAGTTGCTGGCTATTTTATTGCCTACTTGTTGCTGATAAATGTCAGTTATGTTGCTTGTAAAGAACCTTTTTATATTGAGAATTTGCATTTGCCTCTGAGCTTGTTTGTCATTGTGCCCTTGGTTTTTGATTTCACCAAAACATTTACTGCCAGAAAGATTATTATCGCTTTGGTTTTTGTTTGTTTAATCAGGGTTATTCACATTGGCTTTTCAAATGGGCCATACACCGATAGAGTGAATTACTTAAGCAGTATTTTGGAGGAAACGGCGGAGAACGAAAATAAAAAGTTGATTTTGAAGTCCAGTGATTTTTCAATGGATACCTTGTATCTACCTTGGGCAAGTCCTTATGAATTTTGGTTGTTGTCTACCATTTCAACAGGAGAAACCAGGTCTATTTTAATCATGGATGATCCCCAGGAAATGGCTTGGACAAGAGCTGCTCAAAATAAGTTTTTGACAAAATGGGGCGTGTTTGATTACAATGAATTGCCTGAGAAGTATTTTCCATTCAAAGACAAATCGAGTTATAGTTTTTTATATGAATAATAGAATTTGATTGTTTTTTATTCAGCAAGGCAAATCCTACATGTCTTCTCCTACATGTTTTCTAAAACAAAACCGACCGATGAAAACCGAATTTCAATTTACGAATGCCAATTTAATAGATCATCAACTTCTTAATCTGAATCCCCTGCTCCGTATAAAATTTCACAAAATAAACACCAGCTTCCTCGCTTCTCAAATCCACCCAGCTCGATCCATTAATTTGATTTTCCTTTCTTAAAATTTTACCAGCGACATTTAGTATTTCATAAGCAAAAGACGGATCATTCATCGATTGAAGTCTAAAGAGGCCAGTACTTGGATTTGGATAGACTAGGAAATCATTATTTGAAATTTCATTCAAAGCAGTAGGACTAGTGGCTGTGCCTCGCAAAGGAACGCTTACATCTCCTTGCTCATTTTTTAGAATCAGCTGACTTTCAAAAGTGCCTTCAGCGCTTGGGGTGAAATAAATCTGAACCAAAACACTTTCCAATCCTTGTAATGTATAATTACCTACTTCGATGTTGAAATGCTCATCGGCTATCTCAAAATCATCAATCGTTACTACCTGATCAATAGTATTGTTGATCATTAAAACTTCTGGTGTATAAGGAAATTGGTCAATGGCCTTGGTTCCAAAATCAATTTCATCTGGACCAAAAGCCAAGACTGGTTGGTTACAGAGGTCTTTAATTTTCAAAACACAAACATCATGGCTTCCATAGTTGTTTGGAATGTCTTGATCGTTGGAAGCAGATTGGCCTATTACAATATAACTGTCTTGCTCACCAGATGGAATGATCGATTTGGCGTAATCTCTTAAGGACCCACCAAAGTTTTGTTCACATACCACATTGCCATCTTCATCGACTTTAATAACCCACATATCGTCGTCTCCATTGTTTCCTGAAACATCGCCATCCGAAGATCCTGATTCCCCGGCCATAATATAACCATCTCCAACAGCAAGGATGCTATGGGGTCTCTCTTGCTCACTGCCTCCATAGTAAATGTTCCAAATCTCTTCTCCAGTTAAGGTGATTTTACGAAGATTAAAATCATAGTCCAAAAGCAAATAACCATCGTTTGCATTTGTAGCAACCATTGTGACAATTTCTTCAGGCCAAGGAATTCCATAAACTTGTGTCCATTCCAAGTCGCCTTGTTCTGAAATTTTGATTAACCATTGATCTGAATTTCCTGCGTTCGAAGTTACATCAATATCATCTGATTCAGAATAACCGCCTATCAGATATCCGCCATCAACTGCAGGAATGATTGCTTGGGGGACATCCTCTTGACTTCCCCCGTAAATTTTTGACCAGACCAATTCTCCTGATTGATCTATTTTCATTGCTGTAAAGTCACTCAGCCCCAAAACTGGTTCTATATCATTTACCATGGTATATGATTCCCCAACCAAAATATAACCACCATCTGGCGTTTTGGACATTGCTTTAGGTCTTTCTGTATAGGTGGTTCCGTAATTTTGCTCTGAAATTAAATTTCCATTGGCATCAATTTTAAACAACCAAAAATCATTTCCTCCCAAAAAAATATCATCATTTTGAGAAGCGATTGCTTCACAAAGAATGACAATTTCTCCGTTTGTTCCTTGAACCATGGCAACTGGGTTTTCATTATAAGAACTACCGAAACTCTTTTCCCACAATAAATTTGCCTCAGCATCTATTTTGAAAATCCATGCATCCGAATTGCCATTATTTTCAGAAATGTCTCCATCTGAAGAAAAACTTCTGCTAAGTATTACAAAGCCACCATCCTCTGTTTTTAAAATCGCACGAGGATTATCGGCATCAGAGCCTCCAAAATTATTTTGCCACTCTATTTCATATTGAGCATTTAACGTAGCAATTGATAAGGAAAAAATGGAAATTAGGAATAAACCAAAGTAAGTTAATTTCATTATATGGGGTTTGAGGTTTTAAAATGCAAAATTAGGAATAATAATCACATTAGGTATTAACGGTATACGATTTTGTTATTCCACAGTCAAAATTGCTTCTTTGCGGCCTTTCGTCTAAAATTATATTTCACTAAATAGATAAATAATTCTATTCACTTTCAACCTTTATTGTTTTTATTAGTTTTATTTTAGGAACATTCTTTAAAACAATGATCGCGGCATTTGCTGCTTTAAACTTTGATAATCATGAATTCAAGATTACTTTTAGTCTCAACCTTATTGCTTGGATTACTTTTGCTAAATCCCGCTTCCATTTTCTCACAACATCAGGTTAAGTCGCAGCCCAAAGTGGCAAAAGCTTACATCAAAAATGTGCCGGAATGGACCAAGGACATGGTTATTTATGAAGTCAATGTTCGCCAATACACAAAAGAGGGAACCTTCGAGGCATTTTCCAAACACCTACCTCGCTTAAAAGAATTGGGCGTAGACATCATTTGGTTCATGCCAATTCATCCAATTAGCAAAGTAAAACGAAAAGGGGGATTGGGCAGCTATTATTCCATTGCGGACTATCAAGGCATCAATCCAGAATTTGGCGACAAGGGCGATTTCAAAAAACTGGTCGACATGATCCACGATCAAGATATGAAAGTGATGTTGGACTGGGTCGCCAATCACACAGGTTGGGATCATCAGTGGATTACTGATCATCCAGAATGGTATACTCAAAATGATGCAGGAGAAATCATTGATCCAACAGATCCAAGAACAGGCAAAAGCTGGGGCTGGACAGACGTGGCCGATTTGAACTATGACAATAAGAATTTGCACATTGCAATGGTTCAAGACATGATTTATTGGGTCAAAGAAATGGATGTGGATGGTTTCAGATGTGATGTGGCCAGTGAGGTTCCAGTTGAGTTTTGGAACATGGCCCGTCGTGAAATCGATCCGATCAAAGAATGTTTTTGGTTGGCCGAAGCTGAAAAGCCCGAATTGCACGACATGGCTTTTGACATGGCCTATGCCTGGGAATTTCACCACATCCTAAACGAACTGGCGAAAGGGGAGAAAACAGCGGCTGATTTGGATGAATACATGGCAAAAGAAAAGAAAAACTTTTCATCAGACACTTACATGTTGCGCTTCATCACCAACCACGATGAAAATACATGGAACGGAACCATCAAAGAAAGAATGGGCGATGCCGGCGATTGTTTGGCTGTCTTGACTTTTGTAATGCCCGGCATGCCCTTGGTTTACAGCGGCCAAGAAGTAGGATTGAACAAGCGTCTTGAGTTCTTCGAAAAAGACCAGATCAATTGGGTGGAGGATCACCCGAAAGAAGCATTTTATCAATCACTGATTCAACTTAAAAAAGGAAATCCTGCTTTGTGGAATGGTGAGTTCGGCGGTCGTTACGAAAGGTTGAGAAGCAGCAATGATGAAAACGTTTTTGCCGTTTCAAGAGTAAAAGGAGACAATGTGGTGATCGGTCTTTTCAATTTTACCAATAAAGAACAAAAAGTAAAAATCAGTGAAGGGATAACAAATGATGTTATGATGGATGGAATCAGCCGAGAGAAAAAAGGAATTCGAATGGATAGTGAGTTTACCTTACCAGCCTTCGGATACAAAGTTTTGGTGAAGTAAATTGATTCCGTTGTTTCATAACCTAAACAGAAACCTATAGAGAACAAATAGGTATAACAGATTAATTACGAGTAGCGGTAATTTTGCAGGTACTAAGATAATTTTCGAACCTAAGAACATCAATAATGGTTAATGTGTTCCCATCAAGAGCCCCATCCAACGTGAGTGAAATTTCAGGAAATGCCCCACCGTAATCAGAAGAGTCGTACTCAAAATCACAGTTAATTGGAGCAATCGAAGGATACTCAATCTCACCAAATTCACTTTTTGTTGTTAGAACAATACCATTTGTTCCATCAGCCGTTATGGTTACGATCACATCCTTATTATCTCCTGAGCAACTTTCAGTGCCAGTATAAGTACCCAACCAATCAGATTGAAGGCATGCTTCTTCTTTACTGCAGGCAGTCATAAAGAAAATTGTTGTCAATAAAATAGATGGTTTTAATAATTTCATCGATATGTTTAGAGATGGTCTAATTGTTTGTTAAAACCTGCTTGTTACAATCTACAAAAAGTATCCTTCACGTGAAAATTCTTAAATAACTTTCTAAGTTTTGTTTGTATACAAACAAAGAAGCTCGTCATTTTATGCAAAATGACGAGCTTCTTATTAACCTGAGTTCGATTTTGAATCTATTGTTAATCAATCAGTAATAAAATTTATCATCTTGATTTTTCGTCATTTTTATGAAGAAAAATGACAAGCAAAAAGTATCAAAATATTCTGATTCCTATTAACTAAATTAAAGGTTTCTAACTTTTATTTTCAAACTAACTGAAACTTTTTTTTACCACCAGAAATGTAAAATAAATACTCGAACTCAGGTTATTACTCATAATTAATTACGAGTAGCAGTCAAATTACAAGTGCTGGTAGTCGTTCCATCGCTTGTAACATCTGAAAAAGTTAATTGATTTGTTGCAAGAGCTGCATCTATCGTAATTGTAAATCCTTGTGCTGTAACAGTTTTGTCAATGTCACAACTATTTGGAGTAAACGGGTCGTATTCTGTCTCAAGAGTTGTCGTCTCTGTTTTTATGACAACATCATTTGTTCCACTAGCGGTTATGGTTACAGTAACTTCCTCTGCAGTTCCATCGCATGTTTGAGTCCCAGTATAGGTTCCTACCCAGTCAGCCTGAACGCAGCTTAAATCGTCACCGTCACCGTCATCGTCTCCACAAGCACTCAAAAAAGTGATTGTCAATAATAAAAAAGATAATTTTAATAATTTCATTGGTATAAATTATGGTTATTTAAATGATAGCCCTTAGGCTAGAAAATTTGTTTACTTGGTTTTTGTCTAAGAGATGTTTCTAAGAGAGGTAAGAAAGAGATGTACGCTGATTTCGTTTGATTAAGATTAATTAATTACGAGTAGCTGTTAGAGTGCAGGTGAAAGTATATTCGTCATCACTTTGAACATTTTTGATGGTTAAGAGGTCATCTTCTAGGGAGATGTCCAAAGAAACCGTTACAGCTTCATGTGAGGTCGTTTCACTAAAATCGCAACTGCTACCGGGAAATGGTTGATATTTGTAATCAGAATTTGCAGATTGGGTTTTTACAACCACATCATTCGTTTCACCAGCCGTTATCGTTACAATGGTCTCCTTGATGTATCCATCACAATCCTCCGTCCCAATATAGATTCCTGGCCAGTCAGCCTGAACGCAATTTTCGTCATCCTTACCACAAGCACTTAAAAAGATAATTTGGAGCAATAAAAATGATAGTTTTAAAAATCTCATCAATATGTTTGGGGGGATTAATTTTGTAAATGCTTGAAAAAATACTTGAAAAATGCTTTGAAATTAAATGGCAGAAGTCAGATCAATTTTTAAACAGCTTAAGCGTTAAATGGTGGTTTTATTTTCTATCAATTCCAATCGTATTTTAGAAGAAATCAAATCGATGGCAACCTTGTTTTCTCCACCATGTGGAATGATCAAATCTGCTTTTTGTTTACTGGGTTCTATGAATTGATTGTACATTGGTTTTACCGTTTCATAATATCTACTTACCACAGATTCAAAAGTTCGTCCTCGCTCTTCAATATCCCTCTTTACACAACGAATAAATCTGTCGTCATTATCGGCATCGACAAAAAATTTCATGTCCAATAAGTCTACCAAATCGTCTTTGGCCAAAACCATAATTCCTTCAATGATCAAAATTTTGCAAGGCTTTATCGGAATTGTTTCCTTATTTCTAGTGCAGGTTATGTGCGAATAAGTTGGCATTTCGATTGCCCTGCCTTGTTTCAATAACTTCACCTGTTCAATCAAAAGATTGAAAGCAATGGCATTCGGATGATCAAAGTTTTGTTGCACCCGAACATCCATTGGTAAATGAGAATGATCCTTGTAATAATTGTCCTGTGGCATGATCGAATATTCGTCCGATTCAACATTTTCCATAATTCTTTTTACAAAGGTCGATTTGCCCGATCCACTTCCTCCTGCAATTCCTATTATTAACATATTATATGGGTATTCTTTAAATGGTATTCGATATTTGATGTTGGGTTCGCCCAATTGGACCCTTATTTTTTAAATTTCCTTTCCTCAGCGTCCTCGCGACTCAGCGTTTAATTCACAAACCATCCGAATTAAACTTCCTTTTCAGCTTCAACTTATCTTAACTACAAACCACCTGAATCAATAATCAATAATTTTTCTTCTTCAACATATCTTAATTACAAACCATCTGAATCAATAATCAATAATAAGTCAATCAATAATTTTTCTTCTTCAACTTAAAGTCTTTCAACTTATCTTGGGCGTTGCCGAAACGGCCGGGCTGTCCGCTGCAATTCAAAATTAGCTAAGCTGTTTCGCTAATGCTGCGGTGGCTTCCTTCGGTCGCCTCCTCGTCATAAGCTTCACAACGCTTATCTTATTTCTCATTTTCGCTACTATCCCTAACGCGGTAGTTTGCTCCTGCAAAAGTAGTCAATTTTCAAGCCAATATTGTTAATGGAAAAGTGAAATAAAAGATAAAATACAGGAGTTGTCTTGTATTGGCAAGGTAATTTATCTTGTCTGTTTTATGTTTGAATACAGTCATTTACCCTATAGTGGCAACGCGACTTATCTCATCTTCCATGCTTGAACTCTCAGTGACAAGGCGATTTATGGCCTTTTCTATGATAGAATTCGCAGTTCGTTTCAGCTTAGTGTTTTGATTATCAATCCTCTGTATCTTTCAAAAGTTCGCCTCTTCAAACTAGTTTCATATTATTTTTAAGATTTAGTTAATTAAATTTGCAAATATCATTTTAAATGATTTATATTTGAACCACAATCGAATAATATCATTAAAAATTCATAAAATGTGGTAAAATTGACTTTCTTAGCAAACAATACAAACTTTAAATTACTTTAAATGATTCGTTATCGAACATTAAATCGGGTGTTGAGTGGGGCGGGAGAATATATTGAGGAGTTGTTTCTCCTGTCCGCTCTTTACCGAAAACGAAGCTTAATGCTAAAGACAAAAAAAGCTCAAAAATTGACTTATAAAAGTTCTTATAAAAGTTCTCAAAAATTGTCAAATAGACTATCTGATACATTAAAAAGAAAATTAAAATTTATAAACAAAATATATAGTAAAATGGAACTGCAACATTACACAAAATCCAAAATGGAGAGTCGAAGTGAGGAGCTCACTGTTACACTCAATATGTATTCATCGAATATCATATTCAACCAACAGGCAATCGATCATTTTAGCTTGAAAAGAGGAGACCGCATAGTTTTTTCCCGCGATGAAGATTCAGGTAACTGGTTTTTCCATCAAACGGCTCACAACGATGCCTTTCCGCTAAGAACTTATGCCGGCTCGAAAATGCTCGCTTTTAGTTGTAAAAACCTCTGTAGAAGAATCATCAACGAAGTAGACGACGATGCCTATAAAGTTGTTATGAAAGTAGACAAGCAAGTTGTAAACTACGAAGAAACCGATTTATTCAAACTCGATGTGATGCAAGTAGAAATGGATGAGTTTTTACCAATGGAATTGAAAAGAAAAGATCCGACGCATCAAACACGAGCTGTGTTCAAAAGTCCAGCTCCTGCCATATTTAGATAATTTAACATATATTTCAGAGATTCTTTACCAGACAAACGCACGATCCCCTCGAATTTTACGCCAACCTTAAAGAATCTTCAAACATTTACGCCGAATCTCTGAAACAATTTTTTTCCCTATAAAAGCCTAAACTTTTATTTAAAACAATCTGTGTTGTATTAATTCTTGCTCCTAAATTGAAATAGGAAAGAAGAATAAAACAATCCACTGATGGAATCATCGTCTTAAATTAGACATTAGAATCTATTTTAAAATACTGATATAGAGTGTTTTATGCAAAGGGATTTGAAAGCGAAAGTAAAAGAAATAAAATTTAACCTGTTGGAAATTCCTGGATTGCGAGAGTATGAAAGGGGTAAAAAAGAAAAGTCTCCCACTGTGGTGAGGGGAGACTTCCTTAACCTGTAAAAATACAAAACGATGAATCAATTCAAAGATAAGACAAAAAGTCGAAATCCGCAAATAAATACGCAAAACCAAATGAAAACTTCTGGCCATTTGCTAGAGTTAGTAAGAGCTTATGTAGATGACGAAAAGGTCAGGGCAGATGTAGTGGAGGCTTACAATGAAAAGAAGCCGAAATCTTATGCACAGGTTTTCAATGGTTTATTCAGATTTTCAAAGCTGACTTTGTTTGCTTTCCATAGCCTTAGTTTTTTGATTGCAACTCCATTGGTTTTCTCTTTGGCTTATCAATTTATTTTAAGAAAAGATCAAGGTGAAATAAAAATCTTGTTCGATAACATCCTACAGGATAGTTCAAACATTTTTGACCTGTCCTTTATGATTCCTGCGACCATCACTGTAATGATATTGTTCTTACTTGAGTATGGTCAACACACAACATTGAATTCTCTTTTCAATATATTTTTCCAATGGGGTAAAAAGGTTGTCCCCGGCCTAGCCCTTTTGGCCTTGCTGTTTTCTGCAGCTTCCGTTTCTACGTCCGGTTTCGGAGCTCGAGAATTTATTCATGTTTCCAAGGCAGTCGATCCACTTGCCCTTGGAAACATAGATTCTCAAATCAATCAAGCCCTGGATCTCAGAAACCAACATTCCGACCGTTCTAATTCGATTGTTCGAAAGCGAGATTCAGAAATAGAATACCTCCGACAACAAAGAGCCGAACTGATTGGTGAAACCAAAAAGAGCATGGCAGACTATGCAATGATCATGATGTGCATTTCATTATTTTTTGAGATAATGATCATCGCCAATACCTACAATATTCACAATTATCAATACAAGTCAGCCAAAGAGACTGAAATGATCAATGACTTGGCTTATTCTGGAAATACTTCTTCAGGGAACTACAACATTCCAATGGGAAGCAAAGCAGCTTATATTCCAAGAAGCGACAAAGACTTGAATGGGCATAAGCTGGGAAAGATAAACGGGCATCCAGTTTAGACAGACAAACTGACCAACAAACAGGAAAAGCAGAAGATCTAAACAATAGATTAGCTGACGAACCCATTGCCCAGGTTCCCAAATCAAAATCAGATAAAAAATCCAATAAGTCAATTTCAAAGTCCGATAAGTCAGCAAAGTCCGCAAAGGAAATCGCTGAAGAAGCTCCGATTGTAGTCAACGGCTTCGGCAATGGATTTGGCATCCCGATATTTCAAGAGGTAGAGAAAATAGTGAAAATTGATACCACTGATTTATGGAGTAAAAAAGACGTCCAAAGATTCGCGAAAATTTACACTGCACGCTTGGAGGAAAAACAAACACCAACCAGATTGCAAAAAGCGACCTTTTTCAATTATGTGATTGACCATTGGGATGTTTTACAAAACAATGGTACAGTTAGAATCGTGCCAGCCGAAGCAAAAATTTGGTACAAAAACAGAGAGGACTACATTTTTTCTAATGAGGCCATTCTGAACCCAGAGCAAAAGGAGGCCTGAAATTTTTGCACCCTTTAACGTGCACCCTTTAACGCTGCTTTTTAACAAAAGAATTTAATTAACAGACTTAAGATTTTATTGAGTAGGATTATTCTGAGTAGGATTATTCTTTAAAAATAGATCCACAACATACTTTTTTAACATCTAAAGCCTGACACCTAATATCTAGAAATAATGAAAATGCTTCAACTTTTAGATCGCTTCCTGGAATCAATATTACAGTCGATCATACAGCTGCAATCAATTGTAGAAAATAAAATTTCACAAGAAAACAATTTGGAAACATCAATAAATGTTTCGGTCAATTCTGGAGAAAAGGATTTGGCACAGTACAAACAGAAATCTATGCAAAATTTAAGCAAAAACTTAGGACACCATTCTTCTAATCATTTCCAAAATGGACATTTCAACAAGCAAAATGAAAACGGATTTTCTTATGATTTTTCCAATGGTATGCATTCCGAAAGGGTCAATGGCTATAAGTTTTTGCCAGATGAAATTATAGAAGAACTGGCCAATCCCAATTACAACCTTTGGGATTTAACGAAAGTGCAAAAGAAAGCAAAAAAGTACAGGCGCTTATTGAAAAAGAAGAATACACCCAAGCGCCTTGAAAGAGCTTTATTCTTTAATCACATACTTGAAAATTGGGTAGATCTTGAAATTGATGGATTGGTGAGGGTCGTACCCGAGGAAGCCGAATATTGGTACGATGAAAGAGATGATTCTATTTTTATACCTGGCAAATTACAAGATCATTTTTACAATCAAGAGTTGTAGCCTAAAAGCCTAGATGCTCAAAGCTCAAAAAAACTAAAGCTCAAAAACTTATAAAACGATAATCAAATTAAATCTAAAAAAATGAAGAAGGAAAACAAAGAAACATGGAACTACGCAGTAAGCATCATTGGTCTGTTTTTTATTGGCTTGATAATGATCTATCCCATTGACCAAACAGCGGTCTTCGATGACATCAGCCGAAGAGGGGAATTTGCCCAATGGTATGCAGGAGATTGCCAACAGATTAATTCCCGAATCGAACAGGCAGGAGGCGTTTTGCCTTATTATTTAAATCGAAAAAATGAAAAATTTGATTGGCAATACAAATACAGAATTGACAAGTCCAATTTTGCCGATAGGGGAGAATGGAGAAGGAACAGAAAGTAAGCCAAACAGAAAGTAAGACAAACAGAAAGTGATTGACAAATTGCAAGAATTAGTAGTTGAATATTTACGTGAATATTTACGATTCAAAAAGATGGTTATTTTTGTTCTGGTTATTTAAAGAAGGTGCGCTGGATTGTCCCCTATAAATTTTTTAGAAAGATATTGTTGTTTAATCATAAACCTAAAAGGAAATTCTAATACGAATTGAATTATAAAATGTCGTACTGGATATGATGATAAAATTAATCAAGGCCGAGGCGAAAAACGTAGTTCTAGCCATAGCTAAAGCGAGGCTTTTCAACGAAGGCATTTGATTAATTTTAATCATTTATGT
>CALBCY010000199.1 GCA_937927195.1 uncultured Chitinophagales bacterium | reverse complement strand
TGATTTTGCAGATTTTCGTTGATGTCAAAAGATATTATTGCACAATCATCTGTGCATTTTTTAATGTCCTTAACCTTTAGTTCAACGAATTCTTTCATGTGTTTTGCTAGATTTTAGATCGGTTGTATTGAATTGTAAATATAATGATCTTTAGGTAAACTAACGAACGTTAGTTTGTATTGTTGCAAATATTTTGGATTTTGTTGAAAAAGGCAAGTTGGTTGGCCTAAGAAATTGTTTGCGGCCCTGATTGCAGTGGTATTCAGTAGTCTGAAATAAGTGTGGAATAGGGAGTGAGGAAGGCTGAGTGATCAGCGAAGACAAGTCGCGACCCTATGTAACCTTATTGAAGGCTGCTGAATAGGAACGGAAAGCAGGAAATGTCCGCCCATATAAAACCTAATTCTAAGTAGAAGATGAAGTCTATAAGCAGCATTAATAATTACAGTTATTAATGCTGCTGGAATGCGTGGATAAAGTCCTGGTTGTTTAGTCATCGCTTGACTTGGGATCAAGTGATGACATATTTTCGAACTTATTTATGATAAACGTGTTTTAGGAATTCTGCTTTGGTAGCCTCTTCCTGAAATTTTCCTGAGTACTGTGCTGTAATCGTGTTGCTGTTTACATCTTGAACGCCTCTTGAAGCCACACACATATGGTCTGCTTCGAGTAGAACAGCGATGTCATTGGTATTGAGGGCTTTTTTTAATTCTTCAATGATTTGAACGTTCAGCCTTTCTTGTACTTGAGGTCTTTTTGCGCAGTATTGAACCATTCTGTTCAATTTGGAGAGTCCCACAACTTTGCCATTTGGAATATAGGCAACATGAGCACTTCCGTAGATTGGGACGAAATGGTGTTCGCAAGTAGAATGAAAGGTGATGTTTTTTTCAACCAACATTTCATTGTAATGATACTTGTTTTCAAAGGCTCTCATTTCGGGGCTGTTTTTAGGGTCGAGGCCACTAAAAATTTCAGTTATATACATTTTGGCCACTCTGTGAGGTGTTCCTTTGAGGCTATCATCATTCATGTCGAGTCCCATGATTTCCATAATTTTATAGAAATGTTTGGAAATTTCAGTGATTTTTTCGGAATCGCTTAAATCAAAGGCATCGTTTCTTAGAGGTGTATTGTGAGAAGATGAAAAATGTGCTTCGCCCATCTGTTCGAATTCTTCCAGCTTTCTTTTTGCTTCCTCTTTGTTTTTTAGTAGTTCCAGATCTTCTTTATTTAAATTGTTCTTTACCATTCTCGTTAGTTATTATACTAATAACATGAAATTTTGATTCTTGTTTAATTAAAAGAATTAAAAAGAATCAATTGTTGAGGAAAACTTTCAAATTAGGTTTTCAGTAATTGAACACTAATGTGCAATACTTAGTTCATCTATGCTCGGCTATTTACAAGATGAAGCATGGGCCATTTTGTGACGGTAAAAGGAATAAAAAGAAACTTTTTTTAACAATTTATTAATAAATAATTTTGACAAAAGAATCATTTACTTTCCTTTCAACCTATTTAGGCCTGCTTTTGATTGTTGATCAACGCTGTTTTTGTAATTATGCGTAGGGTATGTCATCGCTTTTCTGAAGTAATATCTAGCTTGTTCGTACATTTTTTTTCTTTCATGGATAATGCCCATTTGCTGGCATGATTTAGCAGCAAAGTAAAAACTGGTATTGCCACCGTCCATTTCAATGGTTTGATTGAAAAAATCAATGGCAGTATCAAAGTTTTCCAAACCCTCATTGCCTCTGGCAATTCGGTAGATGTATTCCAATTGTTCTTCCATTGAGCTTAAGGATTCGTAATCTATTTTGAAAAGATTGTCCAATGATTCCTGAAAATATCCGCCATCAAAAAGTAGTCTAGTTTTTAGCAGGTTCACATTTGGCATTTTACCACTAACCGCTTCTTGATGCGCATTGATATCGTTGTCAATAAACTCAGCGCCGTTATTTTTGCATTTATTCAAATAGTAGCGATAGCTTTCTTCATCACCTTCAATCAATGAAATCCATCCCAGTTTTTGATAGGCATCTTTTACATAATGAAGTCCGTTGAAATTGTCAACGAAATACTTGATTTCTTTTTTTGCGCTTAAGTCTAGTGAGAACAATTTGTAAGTTCCCAATAAATAATCGAAGTAGGGAACTGGGTAATATTCGGGACCTTTGGGTCTGCTTTCCAAGTAATTAATGGCCTCGTCCAAATGGTTCAATCTGAATGCTACAGAGGAAGTGACATAGTTATCGTACAAACTGTTTTCAGCATCCAATTCGTTGTTCATAAGGCTGTAAGCCCGATCGTATTGATTGTCCAAATAAATTAGGAAGAATATGAAAATTGGTTGCGCCTCTTTAAAGTAGGGGGTTCCATTGTTTTTTGATTCTTGAATGAACTCTTCAATTTCACCCATTCCTTGTTCAATTGTTCCACTTAAGCCGACAATCTTCAGGAGCCATTTGTACTTGTCCGGGACTGTTCCAATCAAGGCATGGAGATAGCCGAGGCTTTTTTTTGTGGGATTAAAGTTGGGGAATTTTTTTTGGTTGTTGTTTAGAAGTGAGAATGCTTGTTTCAATTCCCAAGCAGCCGTAAGGTATTGTTCAAATTTTAATCTGGCAGCAGCAGAGTGAATTTTTAATTCTGCTTGTAGAAAAAGGTAGTAAGGAGAATTTGGGTCTCCGCTTTTTATTTTTTCAAGTCTGGCGTCTTTGTTATCGTCATAAATTTCATGCTTTGCCAATTCTTCATCGGTGAAGACTTTCAAGACTTCCATTGCATTTTCAAGATAAACTGGTAGCAAGTTGCCTGGGTTTTCCGCCTTTTCTTGATTGATAATCTCTTGGGCGTAGTCTAATTTGAATTTGATGATTTCATCGTAGGCTTGTCGACAATTTTCAGTTAGTTCAAACTGTTGCGAAGAGACATTTGTTGAAAGTAAAAAGAAGAAAAAGAAAGAAATGAGATAAGTGGAAAGCCTGATGGTTTGCATAGTTGTTTCTTTGGAACTTTAAAGTAAAAGCAGAATTAGGATAAAAGGAACTTTTTAAGGTTTTTTTTAGGTTTTAGCTGGCTCAATTGTAAAATTCATAAAACATTGAGAAGCAAAAGTGGCTTATCCCTAAATTAGGAGCTTGGTGAGATTGTTAATTGTTTTGGTTCAAAATTCATTGGCTAATACAAAAAAGGCGGAAAATCTTTCGATTTTCCGCCAATATCATTGTTTGAATCTTTTTGTTTAGATGTCCTCATCAACTAAAATTCTACCGCAGTGTTCGCAAGGAAGAATTCGTTTTCTTTGGTGAATCTCCAATTGTCTTTGAGGTGGAATTTTCGCAAAACATCCACCACAAGAATCCCTGTCAATGGTAACTACTGCAAGGCCATTTTTGTAGGAATGTTTGATTTTAGTATAAGCCGTAAGGAAGCGTTCTTCAATCTTTTTGGCTTGACTTTTTGCCTTTTTTCTCAGTTTTTCTTCCTGGGCATCGGTTTCGGCAGAAATTTTTAAAAGCTCTTCTTTTTTGATTTCAAGATCTTTCTTTCTGGTTTCGTAGGCAAGTTCAGACTCTTTCAAGTATT
Organism: uncultured Chitinophagales bacterium; assembly: GCA_937927195.1. Classification (GTDB taxonomy): domain Bacteria; phylum Bacteroidota; class Bacteroidia; order Chitinophagales; family UBA2359; genus JAHDGP01. The sequence continues at coordinate 1,727 of CALBCY010000199.1, read as the reverse complement.
CAGAAACACTATCCAATTTAGATTGGCTGTCTCTAATTTTCTTTTTAGAAAGCTGGATTTCCAAATCTTGCAGTTCGATTTCTTTGTTTACCGCCTCAAATTCACGGTTATTTCTAACATTTTTGCTTTGCTCCTCGTACTTTTTGATCAATTCTTGAGAGTCAATAATTGCCTGTTCGCTTTTGGAGTTTTTGTTTTTCAAATCCTCCAATTCTTTTGTTAGTTTTTCAAGACGAGAGTTCAGACCGATAATTTCATCTTCAAGATCACTAACTTCCATAGGAAGTTCGCCCCTAAGGACTTTGATGTCATCTATTTTAGAATCGATTTTCTGAAGCTCGTAAAGTGCTTTAAGCTTTTCTTCAATGGTGAGATCTTTGCTAGCTGCCATATGTTATAAATAATTTACGGGATTTGTATTCAGATCAGATAAAATGACTGCAAAATTAGGAAATTTTTCGCTAATTATATCCATAAATAGCTCATTTGTAAATTGTTCACTTTCATAATGGCCAATATCGGCTATAACTATCTGATTATCAGCGTCAAAAAATTCATGGTATTTATAGTCTGCAGTTATAAAAATATCGGCTTTTGCCGCTTTTGCGGCTTGTAACAGAAAACTTCCGGATCCTCCGCAAACAGCAACTCTTTTTATTGGCTCATTTGGGAGCTCCGTATATCTGACGACTCCAGCTTTCATTGTTTTCTTAATCTTCTTGAGAAACTTGAGAGGATCCATCTCTTTTTTAAGCTCACCGACCATTCCAGAGCCTACTTGTGGATGGATATTGGTCAAATTGACGATGTCGTAAGCTACTTCTTCATAGGGATGTGCGGAGATTAAATGTGAAATGAGTTTGTTTTCCAAATAAGCTGGAAACAGCATTTCGATTTTCACTTCAGGTTCTGTGTGTAATTCTCCTTTTTTACCAATGAATGGTTTAGTGTCTTGCCCTCCTCGGAAGGTTCCATTGCCATCGCTGTTAAAGCTGCAATTGTCGTAATTGCTGATGTTTCCAGCTCCACTATCAAACATGGCTTGTCTGACCTTATCTGCATGGCTGGAAGGACAGAAAGTGAATATTTTTTTCAGCAGTTCTTTTTTTGGAGCGAGGATTTGGGTATTGATGACCCCAAGTTTATCGCATATTTTTTTATTGACGCCGTTGTGGACGTTGTCTAAGTTGGTATGGGCGGCATAAATTGCGATGTCATTTTTTATGGCTTTTATGATGGTTCGTTCCACATAATTTTTGCCATTCAAACGTTTTAAGCCTTTGAAAACGATTGGATGATGCGCAATTACAAGATTGCATTTTTTTCTAATTGCCTCATCGATGGTGGCTTCAATAGAATCCAGTGTAATGAGTGCTCCTTTGCATTTCCAATCGGGATTTCCAGTAATTAAGCCTGCATTGTCATAGGATTCCTGGAATTTAAGTGGGGCGATGCTTTCTATGTAAGAAGTAATATCTTTTATTTTCATTGAGGTAGATTTTATACATTCGTTGTTGGACTTAAAATTAGTATAATTTTTTGTGAATGGTCGATACTTTAATGGCTATTCATTGCTGTAAATCTGGTCTAATACGAATTGAATTATAAAATGTCGTACTGGATATGATGATAAAATTAATCAAGGCCGAGGCGAAAAACGTAGTTCTAGCCATAGCTAAAGCGAGGCTTTTCAACGAAGGCATTTGATTAATTTTAATCATTTATGT
>CALBCY010000198.1 GCA_937927195.1 uncultured Chitinophagales bacterium | reverse complement strand
CAATTCTATCAAAGTTATTCAATGGACCTGACATTGACAAGAAGAATAGTATATTTTATTATATGAATGATTTTATTTCAAAATTCAAATCATGCATTTAAACCTTATTTGAGTATCGAAAAAGCAATAGACCGTAATAGACAGATGGCTTAGCCTTAGGTAAGTTTATTGTTAAATCAATTTTGATTGATGGTTTCCTATCAATCTCTTTTTCTGTATTCATCCCAAGATCTTGTTCCACTATATATGGTATTATCAATTGCTAATAAGTCAAAAAATCCCATTGACTCAGTCGCGTAGACAAGCTCCCAACTTTTACCTTTATTGGAAGAACGATGAATTCCATAGTTGGTAGACATCAAATATTGATCTCTAATCCCTATCAATTCATAAATGTAGGACCAATTCCTTGGTTCATATTGAGATTCCACCCAGCTAAGTCCCCAATCGTCTGAAAAATGCAAATCTCCATTATGTCTTAACTCCACTATTCTATTGCCAACATTGTGCGTATAATGGACAGCACCTTCTTGTAAAATCCAATTCCAATTTTGAAGAATAGCTTTAGCTTTTTAGTTTAAGGATTGTTATTCGAGCCATTGGTTTTCATCAGGTTTATCTTATCTTTAAAAACGTCCTTTAAAGTAGAGTAAGCATCCTTGTTAATACAAAATTTACAATAATACTTCTATATTTGAAACAAGCATACTCACAATACTGATTTCAAGCAAGTTAAAAATGGGGAATAAACAGGTCTCTTATTATGCCAATACTGAGAAACTAATTCTTACAAATTATCGAGATTTAGCACAAACCGTTTCAAACTTTTAATATGTCAAAATTCCGCAAAGCTTTAAAATCTTTCTTACCGGGGATTTTTTTATTTGGATTTACTGTTGGAACGGGTAGTGTTACAGCCATGGCGAAATCAGGTGCAGATTATGGAATGTCCCTGCTTTGGGCAGTTTTTTTATCTTGCATTATCACTATTTTCCTTCTAAACCTGTTTGGGAAATTTACTATTGTTACGAATGAAACGGCTCTTGCTTCCATCAGAAAACACATTCATCCAAGTGTAGCTCTATTTTTTCTAATTGCTCTTACAGCCAATGTTTGTGGAAGTGTAATTGGAGTTATGGGCATCATATCAGATGTTTGTTTTGAATGGTCAAAAAATATAGTTGAAGGTGGAATCCCAGCCATTTATTTTGCAGGCTTTTTTGTCAGTCTTGTCTATATTATTTTCTTACAAGGCAACACAAAGCTTTTTGAGCAAATCTTAGCAGTTATAGTTGGAATCATGGCCATTTGCTTTTTAATCAATTTTATCATGCTGGCTCCGCCTATCCATGTTCTTGCAAATGGTATGATACCCAACATCCCCGATACTGGCGGTGACAAAAATGCATTTTTAGTTGCTGCATCAATGGTTGGAACGACGGTTTTTTCTGGTCTGTTTATACTTAGAACAACATTGGTTAAGGAAATGAATTGGACGATGACTGATTTGAATACCCAAAGAAAAGATGCTTTACTTTCTGGTTTTCTAATTTTTCTCGTAAGTGCATCAATTATGGCAGCGGCGGCAGGAACGCTGAATGTGAAAGGAGTTAGCTTAACAAAAGTATCAGAGTTAATTACATTGCTAGAGCCTTTTGCGGGTCAATTGGGAGTAGCCATTTTCGGAATTGGTTTGATCGCTGCAGGAATTTCTTCTCAATTTCCAAATGTCGCTCTGTTACCATGGCTTTTAGATGATTACCATCAGCGGAAACCGAATATGAAGCGACTGGATTACAGAGTTTTTGCCTTGGTCATTTCCTTACTCGGTTTAGTTGTACCAATCTTTCATGCAAAACCGATTGTGATAATGGTAGTTTCTCAAGCCTTTGGTGCATTGCTCTTGCCTCTTACAGTAGCCTGTATTTTTATACTAGGCAACAAAACTTCTTTAATGAAGTCGCATAAATTCACAATCCCGATTAATTTTATTCTAATCGGAATTTTTATATTTTCTTTAATTATGAGTTATATGAGTATTAGTGGAATTGTCAATATTCTCCAATCACTTTAATGGGATATTGAAATACAGCTTTTATTTATTTGACAATTTTTCATCATTTACTTTATGAGTTTTCAACCACTCTTCTCCTTTCTTATCTAAGAAGAAATCCATCCATACATAATACATCGTTTCGTTTTGTTCTACGGAAACAGCATGCCTTGATCCCAATGGTATATGTAAAATTGAGAACTGCGGAAAAACTACTTTGGCCTCATCGGCATATACAATACAATTATTTTTTGCCAAACCTAAAAATAGTTGTTCTAGCATTGGATGCTCATGGGCAGCAACTTTATCAGGGCCATGGGTTTGAACTGTTCCCATTGCAATTCTAGGAATGTATTTGTTATTAAGTATTGTCCGACTTACTGTATTTGGGCTTTTAATTTTTTCAGTATAGGCCTGACAATCCTCAAATTTCGAATAATATATATTTTGAGTATTTACAGTTGGCAATTCCTTTAAATCAACAAGATCCTGAGGGCTTAATTTACAGGATATTTTCAGGTAATGCAAGGTGTTTTTTTTAGCCACTTTAACTGTGAAATTTTCAACTAAGTTCGGTAAGAAAATAGTTTCAGGAACAATATCGTAAACGGTATTTGTTGCAATCACCTCTCCCCTACCTTCTACAAATAAGTAGATTGTTTTACAACCTGCTTTGGAAGATTCTATCTTTGTTTTTTCATTTGAAATTGCAATATGCTCAATATGAACATCTTTAATTTCATTATTTAAAATTGATTCTGAATAAACTTGTGTCTTTTCATCGAATTGCATTTTTAAATTTACAATCGGAATTTCTTGATGATGCATTGTTAATAAATTAAATAAAATTCTTGAGTGCTTGACAAGTCATGGCTTTCATTTCGTTTTAATACCAGAGGAACTGTTCAACATACCTAACTACTGTCATACCTTAATTGGAGAATTATTATGGACAAGCTTTAAGGTCTGAGAAAATGGAAAAGCTATTTTATTATCAAAGACATTTAATATTGCCCAAGTAATTTTTGAATCATGTCATGGTCTTCGACGAAGAAAGCTTAATGCTACCAAAATCTAAACGATAGGAATAAGGAGGTTCAATAGATAAATAGAGAACCACCAAGAATCTAGAAAAAACCAAGTCTAAAAAGGCAAAGAATTACCTTTCACGCAAGCACGAAAATCATGCCTTTGCTATTTCAACCACTTGTTTCTTTTCTACCTTTTTCTTGGAACTCAATTTTGAGAGGTACTTATATATTTCATACTGAGAACGAACCCTAGCTTCCCCCTTTTTCGCTTGGACATAATCATTCGTTAATTTAGCATTCCAAGTTCTTGCTTTTACATTGTCGCTCCATTCAATATCCAAAATATCGATCATTTGCTGTTTAATATCTGGATCAAGCAAAGGACACATTAACTCTACCCTATAATCAAAGTTTCTTGTCAACAAATCTCCCGATCCCAGATAGACAACGGGATCTCCTCCATTGTGAAATTTGTAAACCCTTGCATGCTCAAGAAAGCTGTCAACAACTCCTTGCGCCTCTATGTTTTTACTGAATTTTTGGCCCGGAATAATTCCACAAGTAGTTCTTACAATAATTTTCACTTTTACACCTGCTTCACCTGCTCCATATAATTTATTAAGCAACTTTTCGTCGCTGATGTGATTGGTCTTTATTATGATTTCAGCTTTTTTGCCTTCTTTGGCAAATTTTGCTTCTCTACTTATTAACTGAACCAGTTTTTTTCTGAAATTAAAAGGCGCAACCATCAGATGACTGTACTTGCTTAACACAATTCTGTTGTTAAAGAAATCAAACAACTTCTTTACTTCATTGGTTATTTTGGTATTGGCAGTCATCAAAATATGATCTGAATATATTTTAGAAGTAATTTCATTAAAGTTTCCTGTACTGATGCAAGCAATATTACTTTCACGCTTCCCAACTTTCCGCTCAATCAAAACTATTTTGGTATGAACTTTAAAACCTCGGATTCCAAAGACTATTTCCGCTCCCTCGTCCCTCAATCTATTTGCCAGATTGATATTGGATCGTTCGTCGAATCTTGCCAAGGGCTCAACTACCGCAAAGACTTTTTTTCCATTTCTTATGGCATTAATCAAGGCATTGACCACATTGGAATCTTGAGCGATCCTATAGAAGGTCATGCTTATTTGAGTAACATTGGGATCAATCGCTGCCTCTCTTAGTAAATCAAGTAAATGATTAAACGATTGATAAGGAACCGATAAAAGAACATCTTTCTTGCGAATTACACTGATCAGACTTCGAACATTAGACAATTCAGGATGGACCAAGGTTTTGAAACGTTTATTCAAAAGATCTGGACGATTGATATCAGGAAACCCAATAAAATCTTTGAAATTGTGGTATCTGGCTCCGGAAATTATGGTATCTAATTTTTTCAATTTCATGCTTTTAATCATGAATTTCTTGAACCCATCAGGCATGGCTCTATCAAAAACCAATCGGTTTGGTTCTCCTTTGTCTCGTTTTTTCAAACCCTTCTCTAAAGCTTCTAACAAGGTCTCCGAAAAATCATTATCAACGTTCAAACCTGCCTCTCTGGTAACTTTAATTGTATAGGCTTCGGCATAATCAAATTTGAAAATTTGATAAATATCCTCCAAATTGTGTCTGATTACATCATCGAGGAGGATAATGTATTTCTTGTCATTTTTATCTGGCAATACAAGAAAACGAGACAAAACATCTGTGGGAATTTTTATTAAGGAATAATTTTTCTTCTTTGTATCAGATTCTACTTTGATCAAACGAATCGCCAAATAAATTCCCTTATCATCGAGTTCGGGAAACTTCTTATCATCATCCAAAATGACGGGATAAAGAGTAGGTCTTACATTGTTGTGAAAATAGGCTCGTACAAACAAACTTTGTTGTTTATCCAATTGCGATTCATCTATAATGAATACATTTTCCTTCTCAAGCTCAGCTCGAATTTCAATGTAAGTTTGATCAAAGCGATCTTTCAACCTGAGAATGGTTGCTTGTACCAGATTGTACAATTCAGTTGGACTTTCACCTAAAATACGGTAAGCGGTTTTTTCGACCTTTGAAATCTTTTTAAGCCCAGCCATCCGTACTCGAAAAAACTCATCTTGATTGGAGGAAAAGATTCCCAAAAACTTCAATCTTTCAAGCAAAGGGACGGTAGGATCTTCTGCTTCCTGCAAAACCCTTTCATTAAAAGCTAGCCAACTAATTTCACGACTAATGATTCTATCTTGACTCAATTGGTTCTAAAATTTTAATAATTCCCTATCGGCAATGGCGCCTTATTAATAATTGTGTTTTGTAAAGAATTAATATTTTTCATGAAATGCATTCTTATCGTATAAAACTTCTTTTTGATTGAAAAGACACAACCTTACAGACTGTCGTTCCAAGGATGCTACTTAGCTTACAAAGCCCTCAGAAAGCGCTACCAAAGCTAAAGTACAGACAAAAAGACGCATGCATAATGAAATAAACTAATTCTAAACTCAGTATACTGAATGATACAGCTTAAAGTTAAAAAAAAAGGTGGATTGCAAAAATTTGCATCAGGGATTTATTATTATTTTAATCTTTTGATATTAGAACTCAGACCATTCCTATTTATAAAACACTGAGAATGTTTTAGTTAAAGAAATAACAATAATTGACTGTTTAAATCCGATTCAATATTAATAAAATTGAATATTATCTAGGCTAATATTAGGAATTCACGGCATTTTGAGCTTCTATCTTGAGCTGCTGTGCCAAGGCATCATTTTGGGATATAGGAAAAACTGACTTTTTCCTTTGCCTATTCCAACTTGTTGCCATTCGTCCACTTCGAAAACCAAATGACCTACAGCACATGTTGGATATTCATAAGTGAAATTGCCTGAAAGATCGCTGAACAATCCAGCTATATCAGGCATGTGGCTAAACAGAAACACACTTGAATAAGCGTCTTTTATATTTCGAATGATTGAAATCATTTCTTTGGCTCCTTCAAAGTACAAACCATTGTTCCTCTGAACATCAATGTCTTTCCCTTCAAAAGTTTCAAGAAAAATAGAAGCCGTTTGGAATGCTCTTTTAGCTGGACTGGATAAAATTAAATCAGGAAAAACTTCTTGTTCTTGCAAATGACGGGACATTTCTCGTGCATCTCTGACTCCTCTTTTTTTGAGAGGCCGATCAATGTCAGCCAAGGATTGATCATCCCAACTAGACTTAGCATGTCGGATTAAAGTTAATTTCTTCATAATTGGCGCTATGTTGAAAAGGTAATATATCCTACACCAAACTAAGAAAATAAAACTGATTGGCCTAAAAAAAACCAAAAAAAACACGAAGCGATTGGGCGTCAAATTTTCAAATACATTTAATTTTTACTAAAGCGTCTGGTTAAAGCAAAATTTAAGTTTTACCCCGCTGATTTACACAATTAAATGCCTTAAGAAAATATTAAATACTATTTAATTAAATCTATTGCTTTTGAAACCTCAGTTACAGGAAGTTTGCAAGATTTGTTGCGACAGACATAAATCGTTGTTTGGCCCTCAATTGATTTATTCTTCAACAATTCCATTTCTCCTTCTTTATTCCCTCCTAATAAGAGAATATTCGGATGAAAATCCTTGTCAAACTCGGCTCTCATTTCACTCCATTCTGAGCCAACAATAGCAACTTCGTAAGGGTCAGCAACAAAATGATACATCAAATTACACCAATGAGAAAAGAATGGCCCATTGGCCAAAACATTGTCCTTTACATTGATGAGCATTTGTTTGGCCATTTGTTTATATTCATCTTTATACAAGTAAGTTCCCAGTAAAAACAAGCCCATCCCAATTGAAGAGTTTGATCCGGGAATGACATTGTCCGAAACTTCCATTTTTCGTGCTATCAAGGGATTGTCTTGATCAGATGTATAAAAGAACATTCCTGATTCCTTATCATAAAAATGCTCAATGGTGTATTTCATATACTTGTCAGCATGTTGCAACCATTGCTCATCAAATGTGGCTTGATACAGGCTTACAAGAGATTCAATCATCAAACTATAATCATCCAGAAAGGCATTGATCGAAGATTTACCACCTTTATAATTCCTGTTTAGTTTGTAATTTTTATCAGTTGCTTTTTTCAATAGAAAGTTTGCATTTTTAACTGCAGCATCTAAAAATTTAGTTTCACCAAAAGCTTTGTAAGCGTCTACATAGGCTTTGATCATTAAAGCATTCCATGAAGTAAGAATTTTGTCATCAAGGCCTGGTCGAATTCTTGTATCTCTTTCGGCCATCAAAATTTTCTTGCCTGCTTCTACCCTCTTGTACAATTCTTCCTCAAAAATTTTAAACTTGTCAGCAATTTTTGAAGCTTCCTTTGTTCGGTATAAAATATTTTTGTGTTCCCACTCATTAACTTTATTGACAGAATAAAATGCTTTGAACAAGTCTGAATTTTCACCTAAAAGGGAATCAATTTCAGATTCTTCCCAAACGTAAAATTTCCCTTCAACGCCTTCGCTGTCCGCATCAAGAGAAGAATAAAACCCTCCTTCTTTCGAAGTCATTTCACGTTCAGTATATTCTAATGTTTGATAAACAACATCTTTGTATAATTTTTTGTTTGAAAGTCGATAGGCTTCCGAGTAGAGACTGACCAATTGGGCATTGTCATAAGTCATTTTTTCAAAGTGGGGCACCTTCCAAAAACCATCCACTGAATACCGTGCAAAGCCTCCACCAAGATGATCATATATTCCTCCATCGGCCATTTTATCCAAAGTCTTCAAAGTAGCTTCCAGCGCTTTCTCATTTTTAGTCAAATGATGGTATCTCAGCAAAAAGTTGTAATTATTGGGCATTGGAAATTTAGGAGCACCTTTCCTTCCTCCTTCATTGAAATCTATTCTACCAATCCATTTATTAAAAATTTCATTAAGATTGTCTGTTGTAAAATCTAGCTTCTCAGGATTTAAAGAAATCAACTCTGACTGCTGCACACCTTCCGTAATTTGATTTGCCTGATCTTGAATTTTTTGAGGTTCTGTTTCCTTGAGATTTACAAAGTATTGCAACAACTTTAACCACTTATCTTTCTGATAATAAGTACCAGCAAAAAAGGGTTTTCCATCTGCCAGTGCCAATGCATTTAATGGCCAACCGCCTCTTTGATTGATTAGGTGACAAGCATTCATATAAATCTGATCGATGTCTGGTCTTTCTTCTCTGTCAATTTTGATGGGCACGAAATGTTCATTCATGTAATTGGCAACTTCTTCGTCCTCAAAGGATTCATGTTCCATAACATGACACCAGTGGCAAGCAGCATATCCCACACTGATTAACAACAACTTGTTTTCGTCCTTTGCCTTTTGCAAGGCTTCGTCTCCCCAGGGATGCCAATTGACGGGATTATGAGCATGCTGCAACAGATAAGGACTGCTTTCATGTATCAATAAATTGGTATGCTTATGATCACCATGATCTTTGTCAACCTTGGAATTGTTATTTTTTGTGTTTTCTTTCATATCGGAGTGCTCACTATTTTGAGCATTACAAGCACTCAAAATTATCAGAAAGAATATAGAAAGGCAATGCTGCAAATTTCTCATAATCGTTTTTTAAACAAGACGAACCAACTACAGTGTTGAAGAAATTTGAATCTCTTCATTACTAAGCGCTGTAAACTAAAAACAGTAAATCATAGCATGGGGATTAATCTTCAGATTTCAAATAAAGATGCAATTTTTCATAATCAATAACTGCTTTATATTTCAGTAAAATATCCGCACCGATTATGCCATCTACGCCCCTCATTTTCATTTTTTTCAAGGCTGCATTTACATGTGTCAAATCAATTAGAAAAACTTCATGATTTTTAACTTCATAATCTTCCATGTTAATTTTGACTGGATTGCATTCAAATTTCAACATGTCCATTCCACCAATCCCCGCAGCCTCTTCTTCTGAGCGCTGGACTTTTTTTAATTTAAATAACTTGGCTCTTTGGTAATCCAAAACGGTAGAAGAAGCTCCAGTGTCCAAAATAAAATTGGCTTTTACACCATTGACCATTCCTCTGACTTTCAAATGTTGGGATTTCATTGTTCGAAGTTTGATCGGACTATATCCTTGTTCCTTTAAAAAGGAACCCAGCTTTTTTTTCATTATTATAATTTAATGTTTCCTGTTCTTAGATCTAATTTTAAGCATTCATTAAGAATGTTCTCATCTAATCAATGTCTGTTGAAATAAATTAAGATTTTAATATTTCATGACCCAATTTATCTCGCTTAGTTTTCAGATATGCTTCATTGTGTTTGTTGGGTGCTATTTCAATTCCTACATTTTCAACGATCTCAAGACCGTAACCAATTAGGCCAATTCTCTTCTTCGGATTGTTGGTTAACAAACGAATTTTGCTGATATTCAAATCCCTTAAAATCTGAGCACCGATTCCGTAATCTCTTTGATCTTTTTTGAAACCCAATTCTTCGTTTGCCTCAACCGTATCTCGTCCATTTTCTTGAAGCTTATAAGCTTTCAATTTATTGAGTAAGCCAATGCCTCTTCCTTCCTGATTCATATAAATAACAACTCCTTTGCCTTCTTTTTCCACCATTTGCATGGCCTCACTCAATTGATCTCCGCAATCGCAGCGCATTGATCCCAAAAGATCACCTGTTAAACAAGAAGAGTGAACCCTTACCAAAACTGGCTCATCAGCTTTCCAGCTTCCCTTTGTCAATGCTAAATGTTGTTCGCCAGTGCTTGTGTCTGTATAGGCCAAAAGTTGAAAATCGCCCCACTTGGTTGGCATATTTACAGCTACTTCTCTGTTTATTAATTTTTCTGTTGAGATTCTGTATTCAATCAAGTCTTTTATTGAAATGACGTGCATTCCGAACTTCTCCGCAATCTCAAACAATTGAGGCAATCTAGCCATTGTGCCGTCCTCATTCATTATTTCAACCAAAACTCCAGCAGGCTTTTTTCCTGCCAATCTTGCCAAATCTATGGTCGCTTCTGTATGGCCTGATCGCCTCAAAACACCACCGCTTCTGGCTCGCAAAGGGAAAATATGGCCCGGCTTACCTAGATCAGCTGGATCTGTATTTGGATCGATCAATGCTTGAACGGTTTTAGCTCTATCGCTAGCAGAAATACCTGTTGTGCATCCATGACCCAACAAATCTATTGAAACCGTAAATGGCGTGCTGTGCAATGCAGTATTGTTGCTTACCATCATCTCAAGACCCAATTCATCGCACAATTCTTCTGGAATTGGAGCACAAATAAGGCCTCTTCCATGAGTCGCCATGAAATTAATGATCTCCGGTGTTACGTTTTCAGCAGCGGTAATGAAATCACCTTCATTCTCGCGATCTTCATCATCCACAACAATGACCAATTTTCCATCTTTTATGTCCTGAATAGCATCTTCTATTTTGCTTAGGCTTTTCATATCTAGTGTTTTTCGTTATTATTCGAATATAGCTAATTACTAAATTACTTTTTTAGTTTTTTTATTTCAACATTAAAGAATTCATTTATTTGTTCGCCAAAAGTTTCCCAACTAAAATTGTTCTTAATAAAATCTTTCCCCGCTTTGCCCAATTCTTCTGCAGCTTCGGGGTTCTGTAATAATCTTATGATTGTCTTTGAGAAATTCTCCATATCATTACAAACAATTATTTCCTTTCCTGGTTCCGCTCCCAAGGCATTATTTACCAATCTTGTCGTCAAAGATGGAACACCCAAAGCCATTGATTCCAATAATTTGTTTTGCAAGCCTGAACCAGAAAATAAAGGAGCAATAAATATTTTAGAAGCAGCAATGTATGGTCTCAAATCTTTGACAAAACCTGTCACCACTACTTCATTGGAAGCCAATGCTTTAACCTCCGAGGATGGATTGGTCCCAGCAAGGCAAATCTTCACTTTCTGCCCTCTGTCTTCTAAAATTGGCTTAATTTTATTGACCAAATATTTACAAGCCACAATATTGGGATGATAGCCCATGTTTCCAGTAAAGATCAAATCGTATTCTTTATCAGCAGGGGATTTACCAGAAGCTTCATTAAAAGAAAGAAAGTCTTCATTCACACCATTGGGAAAAATCTCTATTCGACGGTCCGTAATTTTACTCAAAACATCGACATCTGGCTCTGATATAGCAGAAAGCGTGTGAAAACGTTTAGCCAACTCTTTTTCGTAGGCTTTTGTCCGCTCTTTCTCCATCTTTATCCACCGCTTTTCATAGTTTTTCGAATGGTGAAATCTCCTTTCCATATTGGCCGACATGGCATCCATATAGTCAAGGTGATAATGAACATTGAGTCCAAAAGGAATGATTTCACCAACCCTCACCAATTGAGCATAAACAAGATCAATGCCCTTGGATTCTATGATCTTCCGAGCTATTTGCTTTGCTTTGTTGGATTTGAACAGATTTACCTGAATAGGTAAACTATTGAAGAAAATTGATGCGAGATTTTTTCCCTTTCCAAATAAACCCAATTTCACAATTTCGATGGAATCACAATAAGCCTCCAGGGGTTTTGACCATTCGGACTTAAATGGATCGGCAACAAGTGCAAGCAAATGCACCTCATTGCTCTTGCTGAGCATTTTGATTTGATGAAAGGCTCTTAACTTATCTCCCTTCATAAGGGGATAAGGAAAGCGGGATAGGACAAAAAGTATTTTCATTAATTATAGGCTACCGTAATAGGTTGCAAATTTATCTATTAATGTTGTCCAATCGTAATGTTTTTTGACAAAGCGGTAAGAATTATTTGCCAAAGCGGCTCTTTTATTTTTATTAAGTAATAAATCATTGATTATCAAGGCCATTCCTTCTGGCTTATCTGAAATTTTTATTTCATCCTCAGAAACATCTATTCCCTCTACACCTACTTTTGTTGAAACCAAACAGGTTTTTAGTGCCATTCCTTCAATAACCTTCAATCTCATTCCCGAGCCAGACAACAAGGGAACGACCATAATTTCATGTGCTCTTATAAATTCTTGCGCATTTTCGACCATTCCATGCATCACAATTCCCCTATGTGGATCGCTCTTAAAATCTGGAGGAGGATTCTTCCCTGCAATGTGAAAACTTGCTTTAGGGTTTACAAACCTTATTTTATCCCAAACATAATCCAAAAACCATTTCAAACCTTGTTTGTTGGGTTCCCATTCCAAGCTGCCAAGAAAACAAACGCTTCCCTCTTTTTTCTTTTGTTCTTTTTCGTGAAATTGATCAAAGTCTATACCCGCCGGAATTGATATGACATTTTCACAATTCATCTCTTTCAATAAAAACTGTTCATCAATTGCTGAAATGGCAATGATTCCATCATATTCCAACACGACATTTCTTTCAAAGCTTTCAATCTTTTTATACAAATCATTGAGGTAAAATTTCTTAATGAGATTCCTCGAATTCTCAGCCAATCGCTTCCAGATCAAAAACTCAATATTGTGGGCTCTCAAAACAATCTTGGCATTAGAGTGTTCTCGAATGGTCTTGAGATAAATGCCCATGTAACTTCCTTCAGTTTGGACAATATCAAAATCCTCCCTTTTTAAAAGCTCGATCAATTTCTCTTCATATTCCTTGGAGTAAAACCGCTTAACATTGTAGGGCATTTTTTGAATCAGCCCCTTGCTCAAACCAAAGAAGGAAAGATCGGTATTGATGTTGACAGCTGTAACTTCCGCTATGTCTCCAATCACATCGGGATCTTGAAAATGCTTGTTGGTATTGAGACTCAACAAATGGGTTTCATGTCCAGCCTGCTTTAGAAATTTAGTACAATAATAGGTTGCAATATTCCCTCCATCGTTCAGCGGGAAAGGAATCCTATTGGTTAATTGTAAAATTTTAAATGGCTTGGACATATGGTAGGGTAAAATTAAGCAAAAATTTGAACAACAAGATTAAGCATAAAAACGGTTGATCTCCT
>CALBCY010000197.1 GCA_937927195.1 uncultured Chitinophagales bacterium | reverse complement strand
GAATTCGATTCGCAAGAAAATGATTATGCTTTGTGGCACATTTACGATCTTTCAGGAAGGTATGTTTTTGGTGGTGAAATGAATGTGATGCAAGGTCTGAACCAAATCAAAGTTGACATATACGATTTTGCTGAAGGTGTTTATTTTCTTGAAATAGAATCTAATGGGATTAATTCAACGAAACGATTTATTAAAGAATAGATCAACGATCCCTGGAATGAGTATTGGTAGTGAACAACAATTGGAAGTTTAGAGAGGATCAAACACCGTTGGAGATAACACCAATGCGAAGCTTAAAAATATAAAATACAAAAGGCCATCTGGAATCCAGATGGCCTTTTGTATACAGTAAACTGTTGATTGAAATTTCACTAAAACTATCCTTTCAAAACCTCTCTTGCAATCACGATTTTCTGAATTTCAGAAGTCCCCTCTCCTATCGTGCATAATTTTGAATCGCGATAGAATTTCTCAACTGGAAACTCTTTTGTGTATCCGTAACCACCAAATATTTGGACTGCATCAGTAGAAATTTCAACAGAAATTTCAGAAGTATAATACTTTGCAATGGCAGAAATCTTTGTTACTTTTTTATGCTTGTTTTTATAATCAGCTGCTTGCATGGTCAACAGCTCTCCAGCTTCAATCTTTGTTGCCATATCTGCCAGTTTAAACGCAATCCCTTGAAATTTTGAAATAGGCTTTCCAAACTGCTCTCTTTCTTTTGAGTATTGCAAAGCAGCATCATAAGCTCCTTTTGCAATTCCCAATCCTAGAGCGGCAATTGAAATTCTTCCACCATCCAAAATTTTCATAGCTTGAATAAATCCATCTCCCACTTCTCCAAGTACATTTTCTGCAGGAATTCTGCAATCTTCAAAAATCACTTCGGCAGTTTCTGAGGCTCTCATGCCCAATTTGTTTTCTTTCTTGCCGGCCTTCAACCCTGCTGTACCTCTTTCAACAACGAAAGCAGTCATTCCACGAGAATCCAATAATTCTCCTGTACGAGCAATGACAACAAGAACATCAGAAGATTTTCCATGAGTGATCCAACATTTTGTTCCATTCAAAATCCAATCGTCTCCATCTTTGGTTGCGACACATTTCATTCTCATGGCATCAGATCCAGTATTGGGTTCTGTCAAAGCCCAAGCACCTAGATGTTCTCCGCTTGCTAATTTGGGTAAATACTTTTTCTTTTGCTCTTCATTTGCAAAAGCAAGAATGTGATTGGTGCATAATGAATTGTGTGCAGCAGTTGATAAACCTATTGCTCCACAAACTCTGGCAATTTCGGAAACAACCGTTACATATTCAAAATAGCCCAAACCTGCCCCGCCGTATTCTTCAGGAACCAAAACACCCATAAATCCATGTTCTCCCATTTTTTTAAACAAATCAAGTGGAAGATGTTGAGCTTCATCCCATTCCATAACATGCGGACGTATTTCTTTCTCAGCAAAATCGCGAACCATTTGCTTAATCATTTGATGGTTCTCTGATGGAACAAAGTTCATTGAACCAGATTGGTTGGTATCAGTTGTCATGGTAATTTGTGTTTGTGACAGAATTAAAAGCCATTTCATACTAGAAATAGGAAGGCTTTCGGGAAAGTTAGTTTTCAAAACCTGCACAAAAATATAAAAACTAACAATCGTTAGCAAAGAATGTTTGAAATATAAATACTAGAATCTTATTCTTAAATGGGGAAATTGAATTCTATCTGTTACTTATACCAAATCCTTCTATTGGTTTGTTTATTGTCTCGCATCTAAAACACGGCAGAAACACAAACAAAACGCAGCCATCAATCATTGATGGCTGCGCTGAAAAAATGGGGTATAAACGAGAATAAATTATTATTCTAGGGGGTTTACAAGTATCTAGGAAGTCAGCCGTTTCATTTGTTAATTCTTAATTACTTTTTGAATTTGAGTTTCACCTGACTGATTTTCTATCATGATAAAATATATACCCGGAGCAAAACTGTTAAAGTCAAGTTGTCTATTTTCTGTTTCTTCTGGACCAAAAGAATGCACTATATTTCCGAATACATCTATTAACTTTAAAGTTTTCAAATTAAACAATGGATCTATCTCTATTTGAGCTGTCTGTGAAACAGGGTTGGGGTGCACATGCAAACCAAAGCTGGTCTGCTGGTTTCTTCTTAGTGAAATAATATTCGATTTTTCTATCCGATTAAAATGATCTACAGACTCCAATTGATAATAAGTAAGATCAAATATTTTTTGGTCTATATAGTCATAATTGATTGTTCTATTGGAATTGCCTTGTCCAGTAACTTCACCTATTTTAGTAAAGTTTCTTCCATCAATTGATTGTAAAATATTGAAATGATCATTTTCGTATTCTGAAGCGGTAGTCCATTTTACAAAATTCCCTTCCTTTTCAGGAATAACCGTAAATTCCAGTAATTCAATTGGGGTAGTTCTGCAATCGACCAATGATGCATCTAGCACAGCAAAACAATTGGGATTATCGGCAACTGAAACAGTATAAGAGTATCCATTTAGGTTCGAAATCTGTTCAATATTGATTCCTGGCCCTGGTACATTTGTAGCGGCAAACTCATTGGTTGTATTGTTGTAAATGTTGTAACCATTGACGCCTGGATCACCACCTTCCATTATTATTATTAAATCATAGTATTCATAAAATGGTCCTGGCCCGCAGTCCATCTCAGCCATTGCCATAAACGATTCGCAAGTTTCGTTTGGAATAAAAAAAGCATCATTGACTGTATTTATAACTGTATTGGTTACAATGGGATTATTAAAGTCAAAATAGATAGAAGAGGTATTTTGAATAGCAGTACCATCCTCATTCTCCTCGTTTTGCTTTATAGAGAATTTCACAAAACCATTACTTTCCAATTCATTGGTAGAACTGTCGGGAAGGAGAATATTATCAAACCTCCACTCCACCAATCGCTCTTCGGTAATACTGAAAGAATATGGATGACTGCTGGCAATGGTTTGAATGGTGCTTAGATCTAGATGGCTTGAAATTAAATCTTTTATCAAAACTGTAAAGGCTGTATCCGTTCCTGTATTTTGGAAACGAATTGTGTATTCAAGCACATCATTTGAACGGATAAAGTGTTCGTCAGTAATTCCTTCTGGAGATACCTTTTTATCATTGGGATCAAAGGAGCCGATGTTAGCTTGACAATCTGAATCATAAAATGGATTGGAGTCATATTGAGGGTAAGTATTGTAATATCCTACTGTCAACTCTTCTGGACTTGATGCTCCACAACCTTCTATAATCCCAGAA
Source organism: uncultured Chitinophagales bacterium (assembly GCA_937927195.1). Classification (GTDB taxonomy): domain Bacteria; phylum Bacteroidota; class Bacteroidia; order Chitinophagales; family UBA2359; genus JAHDGP01. The sequence goes on along the minus strand of CALBCY010000197.1, from coordinate 32,822 downwards.
GTTCTAAGACTGGTGGGATTGCCAGGAGCTTGTTCGACTTCAAAGAAAAAAGTTGAACCAGAAGATGGAAAATACAAGGCTAATTCTTCGCCAGCATCCAATTCGAAATCTTCTATTGCTAAGATAATGTTGTCTTCCATTATTACTGCAGGGGCTGGCATATCCATTGAAAGGCCAGTGTTTCGTAAAAGCATCTCAACTGTATCACCCAAACAATTCAATTCTATTTCCAGATTGGAACCATCCCATTCAGGATCTGGTTCAAGGCAAAGTGAATCCGGATAAATCTGGGCTTCGACACAATGTGTTTGTCCCAAAACAGTACTTTCACAATCCACTGTAACATAAATATAAATATACTCACAAACTCCTACAGGAACATCCCCTATGTCAAAAACAAACATATTATTTTCAAGCGCTTCGCTCCATTGAACTGAAGCACTGTCAACAGTTAGATACGGATCAAAGGTCAATTCTGCATACACAAATTCTGCATCGGCAGTTCCATTGTTGCAATATTGAAAAGTATAAATATTAGAAAAACACCTTCTTAAAAATGGTGTTGATATTCCAACTTCTAAATAAGGACATTCTACTAGGGGTTCAAGAAAATAATCAAGCGTTTGAGTTTGATTGCTTTCTGAAAAATCCAAACAAGCATTTTCATCAGTACTACAAATTTCATTGCATTCAGAAATTTGCCAGTAAGGACTTGGTGGATAAAAATTAATTCCATAGTTCGCAGTGTCCAAGTCCATTGAATACATTCCATTTTCATCTGAGTAAGCATAAAAAAGTTGATCTTCGTTTGAAGCCTCAATGATTGTTGCTTGTAAAATCTCAGAACCAGGACTGCAATTGCTGCCATTAAAAATTGTTCCGTTTAACTCATTGGTAAATATTTTACCCAAAGAATCTGTTTTGATTAATAATATATCATTTCCGCTGACATCATTTGAATTGGATAAGCCAGCAATTACAAAACCATTGTCGCTTGTACCGTCTATACTAACCCCATAAGTTGTTTGCGTAGGAAAAGGGATTGAGTTGTCCCAAACTTCAGTACCATCAGAATCAAATTTCACCAATAAGACTTCTCTTTCCTGACCATTTTCATTTCTTCCAGTTAGGACAGTACTGCCATCATCGTTTAAGAAGAAGTCATACGTTTCACTGTTTTGCAAAACTCCATCACTCAAATCTGAAGAAATGGATCTTTCTGTTCTCCATATTTCCGTTGCGTCAATGTCTAATTTTACTAAAAAAGCTTGAATGAGTGGGAAAGGAACGGTTTCACTGTTTTTAATTCCGATCGAGTATAGATTGCCAACTTCATCCATTTCAATTTGATTAAAATCAGAGAAATCATATTCCAAGTCTTCATAGTCATAGATCCATAGAGTATTCCCATCTGCATCAATTTTTAATGCCATGGCTACTTTTTCTCCAGTTTGAAAACTTGAAGAAAGGGCTTTGCTTCCGACAATGACGAAACCGCCTTCCGAATCAGCCACTATAGAATTTGAAAAGGCAGGAAGCTCCATGCCAGTTGCATCTGTAACAGTTTGCGTTGAAATGAATGTTCCATTGGCTGAGATTGTAGAAAGAAAAATTCTTGGACTCGTTTGAGCATCATAAGTACCCGACATTACAATTGACCCATCTTCCAATTCAAGCAAGTCGTTTGCAAGTTCAGGAGAATTTGGATTTTGTGAAATATCTTGATAATAGGACCATTCTTCGTTTCCAAGTGCATCTAATTTGATCAGTAATATTTGCTGACTTATACCATCTGAAATTTCATAACCACAAATGGCATAGCCACCATCCGAGCAAGCAATAAAATCTTTTACAATTTGAAATTTTGTCCCATCGCCTAATACATTGGTCCATTCCGTCTCCCCTTGTAAATTCAATTTTGAAATAAAAGCATTGGAAAGGTTTTGACTTGGATCCGTTCCCAGCTTTGTATGGCCAGCTAACATGGCTCCATCATCCGTACTGAGGATTTGAGAACCAGCCTCCCAAACAGACAAATCAAATGTATTTACCCAGCCTTGAGCTTGAAGCTGTAGACTGCCTAAAATAATACTTATAACAAGGCTGAGTGACAGTAAAATATAACCTTTCATAGTTTTCATTTTAAAGGGGGTTTGTAAAACAATTTCCAACTGATCTTGAATTTATACCAAAAATCTACTAAAAAGTGAGGCTTTACAAGGACAAAATATTAGATTTGTCTATACTAAAATCTTAATAAAACAAAACAATTCACTGATATTCAATTAATTGTAATTTTATTTGTCTAAACAAAGCATGAAGGATAGTAAATTATTTGAACTCTTTAAGAGCCTTAGTAAAGTTGAAATCAATCGATTTAAAGACTTTGTACAATCTCCCTACATGAACAAGAATGAAAAAACTGTTCAACTATTTGATTGTTTCTACAAAGCTTTGCCAAAGCTTGATAGCTTAAACAAGGAAACAATTTTCAACAAAATTTTTCTAAATGAACCATATAATGATTTAAAAATAAGGCATTTGATGTCTCTACTTTTAAAATTAGCAGAAGATTTTTTGATTCTTGAAAGAAACAAAACAATGCTTTTTTCCAAGCAACTAGTTTTAATGGATGAATTGAGAAAAAGAAAATTGATCAAACATTATGGTTCTACTATTAGAAATGCAGAAAATGAACAAAAAAAACAACATTACATTGCTGAGGATTATTACTACAAGAAGTTTTTATTGGAGAAACAGAAGGAGCTTTATGAAAGCTTAATAAAGGAAAGGAGGACAAATACGAATTACCAAGAACTGTCTGATGCATTGGATGAGTTTTATTTTGCAAGCAAATTGAGAACCTTATGTGATATTAGCTCTCATCAAAACTTATTTAATAAAACTTATAACATACAAATGACTGAATCAGTTTTGGCACAACTTGATAAAAAACCACCACAATCGCCATATACGAGAATTTACCTTGCTGCATATCAAACCCTCAATAAAACCAGCAAGGAAAATTTCAATGAACTAAAAAAACTTTTGAATCAATATGAAAATCAATTGCCTAGTGAAGAGCTTAAGGAGTTATTCGCCATTGCTCGAAACTATTCCATTCGACAATTGAATAGTGGCAATCCCGATTATTACCGGGAGGTTTTTGACTTGTATAAAATTTCATTGAACAAAGGGTTTCTTCTTGATAGAAAAAACTTTTTGACTCCCTCAATTTATAAAAATATTGTTGCAATTGGTTTACACATTAAAGAGTTTGAATGGGTCAATAATTTCATCGAAGAATATGCCTTACAGATGGAAAAGAATTACAGAATCCATTACAAAAATTATGCAATGGGCAAATGGCATTTCGCCAAAGGTAACTATCACGAAGTAATTGGCTATTTGTTCAACATCAATTACAGCGATATTTTCATGATGTTGGATACCAAAGTTACTTTATTGAAAACCTATTATGAACTGGGCAATATTGAAGTCATGGAATCATTGTTAGAGAGTTTCAAACAATTGCTCAATCGTAAAAAGGTCCTTGGCTATCACAAAGAGGCTTATCAAAATATTTTAAAATTTGCCCGTCAATTGGTTTATCTAAATCATGCTGATAAAGGCAAAAAAGCAAAATTGATCCTAGAAATCAAGGACACCAAACCTTTGCCTGAGAAAAGCTGGTTGTTGGAAAAGCTGGCTTAGACGGTACGATACGCTTCGCTGTTGGTGCGGCGGGATGGCTGTTGGCCATTGGTCTCCAAACCAAACGAACCCAAGTCATTTTCAAAAAGGGAATACCTTAAATCGAATCCCTTTAAATCATTTCCATATATTTCGTTTCCATCCATCCTTCTTTGTCGTCTTCCAATAAAATTTTTGACCAATCTTCAAAAGTTTCTTGGACTTTAACTTTGTTGCCGGGTGAAAGCTTAAATTGAGATTGACTATCTGCTGATGGAGCCGTCTTAATTTGAACTGTTTTGGAATGAATAACTCCAAATGATTGATCTCTATCCCATACCATTCTGGTTATTGCAAAAACTAAAAACAGCAGGGAAAAAAATAGGCAGATAGCTGCAGAAAAGAAACTCGTTTTTTGATCTTTAGCATTGACAGCATAGAGATATTTTCTTGCTAAATACAAACACAACCAAACCAGCAAAACTGATAAAACAAACCAAACAATTGAACCAAAGGCATAAATAAGATTACTTATCCATTTTTTGTAAAAAATTTGAGGATAAATTGACGCCTTAAATTCGATCCCTTTTCTAGCATATTCAATGTTCTTTTTTGCGGCTTCGTCACTTGGATTCAGTTTAAGAGCCCTTTCATAATGCAAAATAGATTTCCCTAGACTGTCTAGTCTAAAATAGGCATTCCCCAAGTTGTAGTTTAACTCTGAAGAATGCAGACCAGAATTATATATTTCCTTATAAAGCTTTAAGGCTTCTGGGTATTTTTGCTCTTGATAAGCCTGATTCGCCTTGTTGTAAAGTGCTGACGGGCTATTTTCTTGAGCAAAAGTACTCATTGCGCAAAAACAAAAAACAATATAGATTAAAACCTTTCTTTTCATTGGGCTGCAAAGATAATGAATTTTAAGAGATGTAAAACCTTAGGAGTATTCGAACAATTGACTGATCCGAACTGGTATCTAAGGCACATAGCATCTTATCAGATAAGCAGAAAAAACCACAAAAACAGCCATATTCTGCTAAAAAATCCAATGAAAACGGCTTTTTCAGGAAGATTTCATTAAGATATAGTAATTTCGCAGCCTAAAAAAAGAAAAAATGTTAGATAAGCTTGAAGCCATTAAAAACCGAAGATTAGATGTTGAGCAACAGCTCAGCGATCCAGGGGTCGTTTCTGATATGAAACGATTCAAAAAGCTTACTAAGGAGTATAAGGATTTGGCACCGCTTGTTGAAGCTTTTGAAATACTTAAAAACATTACAAGTAATATTGAGAACAACCGAGGAATCTTAAAATCCAATGAGGATTCTGAGATGAAGGAAATGGCAAAAATGGAATTGGATGATTTGGAAGATCAAAAAACCGAATTAGAGGAGAAAGTTAAGCACATGCTGATTCCAGTTGATCCTGAGGATTCTAAAAATGCTTTGATAGAAATAAGATCTGGTACAGGTGGAGATGAAGCTGCCATTTTTGTAGGGGACTTGTTTAGAATGTATACCAAGTATATGGAGAAAAAGAAATGGAAACTAGAATTGGTTAGTCAAAATGAAAGTGGCGCTGGTGGTTTTAGTAAAATTTCTGTTAATGTTACTGGTGAAAACGTTTATGGTGACATGAAATATGAATCTGGCGTCCACCGAGTTCAGCGAGTACCAAAAACGGAATCTCAAGGAAGGGTTCATACTTCAGCGGTCTCTGTTGTGGTTTTACCAGAAGCAGATGAGGTCGATGTTGTCATCAATCCAGCAGATTTGCGCTGGGATACTTTCCGTGCATCTGGAGCAGGAGGTCAGCATGTAAACAAAACGGAATCAGCTGTACGTGTTACTCACATTCCTTCTGGAATTGTGGCAGAAAGCCAAGAAAGCCGTCAACAATTAAGAAACCGTGAAATTGCCATGGCTGCCTTGAGAACAAGAATATACGAAAAGGAGTATAAAAAACATATTGAAGCAATTGCCAGTAAAAGAAAGACGATGGTTTCAACAGGAGATCGATCGGCAAAGATCAGGACTTACAATTATCCACAAGGAAGAGTTACAGATCACCGCATTGGTTTAACCTTATATCACCTTGATAGTATTATCAATGGTGACATTCAACACATTATTGATTCGCTGAAAGTGGCAGAAAATGCTGAGAAACTCAAAGCAGGTGAAAGCATTGCTTAGTAAAATTTTAGAAAAAAAATGAATTAGTAGATATCGCAAGTTGTCTGTAATAAAAAAATAGAAAAGTGAAACAAGAAACTTTAGAGGTGAAAGAAACTTCTTTCCCAAAAGAAAAAATTAAAATCCTTTTATTAGAAGGCATCCACCAAAATGCGGTTGACACCTTTCACAAAATGGGATATACCAATGTAGAGCTTTTAAAGACTGCATTGCCTGAAGCAGATTTAATCGAAAAACTTAAAGGAATTCAAATGGTTGGTCTGCGTTCTAAAACTCAGATCACAAAAAAAGTATTGGATTCTGTAGATCGTTTAAAAGCTGTTGGTTGTTTTTGTATTGGAACCAATCAAGTTGATTTGGAACATGCAAAAGACCTAGGAATTGCTGTTTTTAACTCACCTCACTCTAACACCCGTTCAGTTGCTGAATTAGTAATCGCAGAATGTGTTATGTTAATGCGTAAAATTCCACTAAGAGACAAAGCTGCCCACAACGGTGTTTGGTTGAAAGATGCCAATGATAGTTATGAATTGAGAGGTAAAACACTTGGAATCATCGGCTATGGAAATATCGGATCTCAGGTATCTGTCTTGGCTGAATCCTTGGGAATGAGAATTCAGTTTTATGATGTTGAACCAAAACTTCCTTTGGGTAACGCTATTAATGCTGAAATGGATGATTTGCTTGCGACATCTGATATTGTAACGCTTCATGTCCCAGCTGATCCAGGAACGGTAAATTTAATGAACCGTGAGCGTATTGAAAAAATCAAGAAAGGTGGAATCCTTCTTAATCTTAGTCGTGGAAATGTTGTCGACATTGATGCACTGAAAGAAAATCTTGAAAATGGCAACTTGAAAGGAGCAGCCATTGACGTTTTCCCGGTTGAACCAAAAGGTAAGAACGAAAAGTTTGAAACACCATTGTCAAATTTGGACAATGTTATTTTAACTCCACATATTGGTGGATCTACTCAAGAAGCTCAAGAAAACATTGGAATTGACGTAGCCAACAAACTGGTCAACTTCATGGACAAAGGAACAACTGTTGGCTGTAAAACCATTCCAGAATTAAATCTACCGAGTTCTCAGCAAAGAGAAACACATCGTGTGCTACACATTCATACAAATGCTCCAGGAGTTTTATCTGAGATAAATACCAGATTGGCAGATATGAATGTTAACATCCTCGGCCAGTATTTGAAAACCAATGAAAAAATTGGATATGTCGTAGTGGACGTTGCGGCCAATGCTTCAAGGGAAGTTCTTAAAAGCCTCAAGGAAGTAAAGCATACCATCAAAGTAAGGGTACTCTATTAGATATTAATATCTTTCAAAAAATTTAAGAAATGAATATTCGGTTTTTATTCACAAGCCTACTCTCATTAACAACTATTTTCACAATGTTTTCTTGTGGAAGCGATGAAGAGCCTATTGCAAATTTCAGTATAGAGAATAATGGATGCTCTGCTCCTTGCACAATCTCTTTCACTGACAATTCTCTAGGAGACAATCTTAGCTACCAATGGGATTTTGGCGATGGCAGTGCTTCAACAGATAAAAATCCTAGCCATGTATACAATTCGCAGGGTAGTTGGGAAGTTACTCACAATGCTCGCAATGATGCTGGTTTTTCTCAGATTAAAAAGACAGTAAACATCAATTAGGTATTCGAAATTCGTTATTGAATTTTATTGAAATAAAAAAAGGGTGAACATTGAAATTCAATGTTCACCCTTTTTTTATTTGGCCATCGAGTATAATGACTATTTAGTCTTTAGATTTAATGCAATATTCACATCAGGCTTAATAAACTTATCTCCCAATGATTTATCATTGCCATAAGTAATTCCCCAATCTGTTCGATCTATGTTGAAATTGGCAGAGGCTTTCACAGCACCTGATTTTCCAATTGAAATTTTTGCAGGGAAACTTACGCTATTCGTCGTTTCAAGCAATGTCAAATTCCCAGTAACTGTATGCGATGCTCCTGCAAGCATTGTTTTGTCTCCTTCCTTTTTCTGGTAAGGAACTACACTTGTCAAGACAAATTTACCTTCAGGGAACTTCTCTACTTTAAAAAACTCATCTGATTTTAAATGATTGGCAAGGTTGTTATTGTTTTCTTCATCCATGTCCATCACTTTTAAAGTTGACATGTCAATCACAAACTCACCACCAGTAATGGTATTTCCTTTTGAACTAAGGCTTCCTTTCTTCAAATTTAATGTTCCTGTGTGTCTCCCGGTCGGTTTCGTTCCAATCCATGTTATTCTACTTTTATCCAATGCAATTTCTGATGTAAAGGATCCTCCCGCATCATCATTGGTCTTCTCTACCTTTTGAGGAACCTTTTTGGGCGCCTCAACTTGTGCATCATCGCTTTCAGGAGCTTGGACACAACTACAAACAAAAATCATTAGAATGAAAGTAAGAATTGATAAATTCTTCATTTATGAACAGTTTTTATGAAAAAATACAAATTTCAGAACAAACAAATATCTACAACTATCTTTTACAAAAGAGATATTTTATTAAAATAAAATAAAAAAAGCCTAAAACATATTTTACCAATAATCACAAACAACTGTTAAACAGTAATTTATAAAAAAAATAAGAATGTAAGGCTGAATTTTACCGATTCAACACTTTCAATTTTTGCCTTTTTGGTACAGTATTTGCACGTATTTAGCTGCGCCAAGTTTAGATCCAATTCAATTTGTTCTAAACCTTTTACTATTAGATCATTCTAAGGGTAATTATGCTTGCTTGCAAGATACATTGCAATTGCGCAAAATTGAAACTATTTTTAAAACTAAGGACAAAATGACTTTTATCAGTTTAAATACTAAAAATAATTCTGACAGACTTTTCAAAAGAAAACTGATCGGACTTTTTGTGTTGGTATTGTTTACTGCTGGAGTCAATGTTTGTATTTTTCAACAGCAAGTTTCTGCTTTCAACCACTCTATTCCAGATTTGGACAATACAACCAGTTCAACTGAGCAGGTTATTGACCTTATTCAAAAGCCAAGTATTAACAAGCTTAACCTAGCATCTTAACTTCAATATTAAGTCTCAAAGACTCCTTTTTCACTTTATTATCTACCATCTGTAATTAAGCCCAATTTAATGGCTATTTTTGCGACTTGTACAAGGACAAACAGTGAAAATATATGAACTACCTATATGCATCTGGACTTTCTAAATCCTACGCAGACCAAAGCTTGTTTGCGGACGTAGGCATAAGCATCAATAAAGGACAAAAGGTGGCACTTATTGCCAAAAACGGCACAGGTAAAACTTCGCTGTTGAAAATTCTCGCAGGAATGGAAGTTCCTGACGAAGGAAAAATAGAACTGAATTCTCAAATTGTAGTTGGTTTTTTGGAACAACAAACCAAGTTGAATGAAAATGCTACTGTTAAAGAATGTATTTTCTATACAGACAATCCTGTTTTGCAATTGATCCGTGAATATGAAAATTGCTCTGAACAATTACAACTAAAAGATGATCCCAAGCTAAGGGAAAAACAACAAAAGTTGATGAATGAAATTGATTCCAAGAATGCCTGGGATTATGAATCAAAGGTCAATGAAATTTTGACCAGACTCGACTTGACCCGATTGGAACAAAAAGTTAGCACCTTATCAGGTGGACAAAAAAAGCGTATTGCTCTGGCTACAGTACTTGTTCAGGAACCTGACTTTCTAATTCTTGATGAGCCTACCAACCATTTGGATATTGAAATGATTGAGTGGCTTGAAAATTACCTCGCAACAAAGAACACTACCCTTTTGATAGTAACACATGATCGCTATTTTTTGGATAAAATTTGTGATGAAATTGTAGAAATTGACAATGGGACATCCTACAAATACAAAGGTGGTTATTCTTATTTTCTTGAAAAGAAAGCAGAACGAGAACACAATAAACTTGCAGAAATTGACAATGCAAAAAAGCTAATGCGGAAAGAGTTGGATTGGATGCGACGTCAGCCAAAAGCCAGGGGAACAAAAGCTAAATCGAGGATTTCATCTTTTTATGAAACAGAAAAAACTGCCAAGCAAAACACCGACGATGACAAGGTCAAGTTGGAAGTGAAAGGTGCTTATATTGGTAATAAAATTGCTGAATTTGCAGATGTAAGTAAAAGCTATGGAGATTTAAAAATTTGCGAACATTTCAACTATAAATTTCAGCGTTACGATAGAATTGGGGTTGTTGGAAAAAATGGAACAGGTAAAACCACCTTTCTCAATATGCTAACTCAGGCTGAGAAACCAACAACTGGAAAAATTACGCTTGGTCAAACAGTCAATATTGGATTTTTCAGACAGGATGATAATTTTTTAAAGCCAGATAAAAAGGTAATAGAAGTTGTTAGGGATGTTGCTGAATTCATCGTTCTAGGCGATGGCCGAAAAATGACAGCACTTAGTTTGCTGCTTCACTTTTTATTCAATAAAGAATCGCATTTCAAGCATGTAAAAAACCTGAGTGGGGGTGAAAAACGACGTTTACAATTGTTGACGGTATTAATGAAGAATCCCAATTTTTTAATTCTGGATGAGCCGACCAATGATTTGGATTTGGCAACCTTGAATGTATTGGAAGATTTTCTTGCCAGCTTTGGCGGTTGCCTGGTTGTTGTAACTCACGATAGATATTTCATGGATCGATTGGTAGATCACCTATTTGTTTTTGAGGGCGATGGAGTGGTAAAAGACTTTCCTGGAAATTATACCCAATACAGACTTGATAAAGCACAACGCGACAAAAAAGAAAAAGAGGCAGCCGAACTGCTAAAACCCAAAAAAGTTAGGCAGGATAAAGTTGAAAAAACCAAGCAAAAACTTTCCTACAATGAACAAAGAGAATTTCAAACTTTGGAAAAAGACATTGAAAAGCTAGAAGAAAAAAAATCTGAATTTGAACAAAAACTGATTGGCGGAGGAAACAATGAAGATATAATGAATTGGTCCAAAGAGCTTGCAAACCTAGTCCAACTTATCGAAGAGAAATCTGATCGATGGTTAGAGTTGAGTGAGTTTGCATAAAGGTTTTTCTAGTCTATATTCTATAGTTAACCAAGCTGCTTTGGGCTCAATCCTGTTAATGGACGTTTCGATTGTTTTACTTTTTCCTTTTCTTAAGTCTGTCTGGGTAAAATATTACTTGAATTAAATTGTACTCCAATTGATTGAAGTTGAATTTTTTTCCTTCAACTTGAAATGAGGCAAATGGATACCATCGGAGATTGGTTCGAAGAATCAGCGCTTCTTGATTTTTTCCTGGTTGAATGTCCCAGCCAAAAGTAAAGCCTGGTTCAACTTTTCCATCCATTGATATTTCTGTACTTATGCCATCAATGCTTTCCACATATTTTATTTTATCATAAGAAAGCCCTGCTCCAATGAAAGGAGTAAAACCTGAATAGTCAATCAAAAATTTATTTATTTCAAATAGGACTGAAGTTTTCTTTATGCTTTGATTGGTACCAAATCCCTCCGTTTCAAATTTGGGATTTCTAAAAGCAAAAACCGTAAATAGCCCAGCCTTATTGAAATTGTAACCTGCCGCTATTTCAAAAAAATTGGAAGAAGTCAATTGATCGTCCAAATAAGGAAACTTAGATTGGTTGAATTCTGATTTATTTAGTGAAAACGAAAGACTCGGTCCAATTGCGACATAAAAGTCTCCAAAGGTTTTGGCGCCCAGCGATTGTTTTGAAACGGTGGGAAAGCTATTCCATGCATCAATATTTTCAGGTGCTGTTTTCTTTGAAAGATCCATTGCATAAATCAATCCCAATTGAATTCCGAAATTTGGAGTCTTGATTTCTGCTTTTTGTGTTTTGCTAACCGGATAATCCCATTTCGTGTTTGGAAGATAATTCACACCAAGCCTTAATGAGAAACTTTTATAGCCATATAAAATCCCCGCATCAAAAGCCAATATAAAGTCCTTTGATAAAAATGGCTGTTCATCTTTTATTTCCTGTTTAAAATCCAATGCAGACCAATTCATACCCACATAAGGAGTAATTCTCTTTTCCCTATATGTCCACGGATAAAACCTTGCTCCTGTGACGACAGAATGCAAAATCTTCGAGCCCATTTCCTCATTTTTTTGAAATGGATTGTAACTCAATGGAATCGTTACATAAAACTCCCCATGCCCCCAAAAATGGAAGCCGCCCCAATTCAGATATTGAATGGCAGCTGCAGAATTTTCAAAGCTGCTCAGCTCATCATCAATCAAGACTTTCCCTTCAAAAGAAGGCAAAAAACTGCCTCCAAGTTCAAAATAATTCTTTGCAAAATCCAGCCGTTCCTTTTTTTGTTTTCCATTTTCGTTTTGGCTGATTTGATTTGTTTGCGCAGTTAAACCAATGCTGCAAATTGCGAAAAACAACATTACTATTCGATACTTCATCTATTATTAATTTGAAGCAAATGTAATCCTGCCATGTATCTAAAACAATCGGGAAAAAGTAGGAAATTTCATGAAATTCTAAAGATCATACTAAAGTATGAGGCCGTAAAAAACGCGATTCCAAAACCTAACTAATTGATTAACAGCGTAGTGAGTTCAGCTCTGCTTTTTACCCCACATTTTCTGTAAATATTGCTTGCATGTGTTTTTACAGTGGGTAAAGAGATGTGGAGTTCTTCTGAAATTTGTTTGTAAGTTGTTCCTTGTACCAAAACAATAGCAACTTCCTTTTCTCTTTCAGTAAGAGAGTAATTTTTAAAATGTTGCTCCTTTGGTTCTAATTTAGAATTGAACAATGACAGTCTCTGTAAATCATCCAAAAGTTTACTTGCCGCTAGCAGTATGAAAATTGAAGGAATCGTGAGCTTTATAATTTGAATGAAGATATTCGGTGTAAACGAATAAGTTAGAATTAAATTTAGAGGAACAAAAACAATGAAAGCAATCGCAAATTTTCGATCTATTTTTTCTCTGTGAGCTATTCTTTTTTGTGGCTTGGTCCTTCTTTCCAAGATCATAGAGAGCATTACAGAAACTCCCAGAAAAAGGCCCACTGCGTATTGGACAAAGCCTAAAACGCCAATAAAATATCCAACAAGAACCAATATGAAAAGGATGGTCGAAAGAGTAATCAATAGTTTTTTCCAGAAAGGCTTAACTTGAATTTGTCTTTCTTCAAAGATGTTAAGAGGCGTGCAAAGTCCAACTAAGACCATAGCAAATAAAGTAAGAACATTGGTATTATCACTTGGGAAGGATTCTTGCCAAAAAGGAGAAATTGTTAACGCAACTATTAAAAAAAGTAATGAAATTGTAAATGCTATTGTTTCAAGCGACTCCAGTTTTCTTTTATAACACAATAGCTCAAGAAAAATGGTAATAATTATTAGCGTGTAAGCAATAACTAATAGTGCTATTTCAATGGCAAACATTTATATGATTTTTTTCACCAACAATAAGGATAAAAATGAAAGCTTCCTCAATCTGCGGTTTGTTTCTCTTCTAATCCTAAAGCAGCAGTTATTCCTTTACCAACAAAAGTTACTCCCATAGATACAAAATAGAAAATGGTGATTCCGATGATCATCATTTTAAAAACATACTGCTTTTTTAGACTGAGTATTGAAAGATAGTCTGCTGTAAAGTGAAGCATCAAATTCAAAAGAACGAAGAGCAATATTGACAATCCAACATATCGTCCCAACCTTTCTTTGATAAAAAAGAGGATAAAAGTATTGATCCAAAGGAAGAATCCTACAGATGTCGTGCTTATAATGAAATGTATTTCAGGATTATCACTCCAAAGATTCGCAGAAAAAAGAGTTAGTATTCCCAATAACAAAATCGTGAGAAATTGTTTGAATGGTGTCCAAGCATAGACACTTCTAAAACTCAATATTGGCTCACTCATGATTTGTTAAATATATTTATTAGAGAAGCTTTTTAATACAAAATCCAAAGTATTGATCAAAAATAGACATTTTATAAAAAAGGCTCTAAATCATAAATACGATTTAGAGCCTTTTTGTTTAAAGTTTCTTATGAAAAAATGTTTAGCATCAATAAATTAACAACTAAACACTTTGATTTCAGCAATGTTTAGTAAGAAACGTCTGTAAACGAACCAGAAACTGAAATTGGCTCATTCGTTAAAGTTTCAATATTAAAGTAAACTGGCTCACCACTGAAAGTTCCAGAAAGCAACCTCGCAGTTTCGTCAAATTTAGTATAATTGACAATTATATCTTGATCGTCCGTTAGGGAATTGTAAATTATTTGTCCACCTGCTGTTGGAATGTATTGAATTGATCTACTTGATGGCATTCCTGTTGTTGTGTGAAGATCTGATTTGACAAGTACCTCTGAATTGTCAGCACCAGTCGCTGTAATAACAACTCTTCCTGAAGCTGAAACAGTGGCAACTATACTTACGCTTTCCCAAGCATTTCCATCAATGGTAGCAGTTAGAATATCAGTTGTAGCAGCAACTGGACAAGCAGTACATGGTCCACCACAATCAACTCCATCCTCGTCAGCATCTTGAACTCCGTTGGCACAATTTTCTTGCGGATCCGGCTCATCTTCACATGAAGTAAAAGATACTGCCATTCCAAGAATCAATAAAAAATAAAGAAGTGATTTAAATTTCATTTTAATTTTTTTTTTAGGGTTATTTGATGTTCACTGACCCAATATAAAAACAGTGGGCCGTTTATGAATTTTAGGCAAAGACTTTGCCCAGTTTGAAATTGTTTTGGTCAAAATACTTTGTGTGGGCAAAGATACATCTGTTGCCACACATAGCTTTGTTTTCGAGTAACAAATTTGAGTTAAGTCACTCATCAATTTTTCGTTCCGATAAGGCGTTTCAATAAAAATATGACTACTGCCCTCTTTTTTGAGCAGGTTTTCGATGAATTTTATTTTTTTATTCCGATCTGCTTTTTCTATAGGAAGGTATCCATGAAAAGAAAATTGTTGACCGTTGAAACCAGAAGCCATCAAGGCCAATAGCAAGGAAGAGGGGCCGACAAGCGGCATAATGTTGATTCCTCGGTGGTGTGCCTCTGAAACAACCAATGATCCTGGATCGGCTACGGCAGGACAACCAGCATCGCTAATCAAGCCGATGTCCTTGCCTGAATCAGCCGAGTTTAGAAAACGTTGAATCCCCTCATGTGGTTTATGTTTATCCAATACATGAAAGGTCAAATCATCAATGGCTGTTTTGATGCCTAGTTTGATCAAATACCTTCGGGAGTTCCTTTCATTCTCGACAATGTAAGTATCAATTTGATTGATGCGGTCTATGACGATCTTTGGAATGATGTTTATTTCATCACCTCCCAACAAGGATGGTATCAAGTATAAATTACCCTTCGCGCTTTGCATTTTCCAATAATGTTTCTTCCGTTTCAAGGACTGCCAGTGTTGCGGTGATAACAGAAAACAATGGACTTATCATGACACCCAAAATCGGAATGGCCAATAAAAGGTTAAAGATAGCACCAATTCCCAAAGCAAGCCCTCTGTGACTCTGAACAACTTTAACACTTTCCCCAACTGACATTCGCTGACGCTCCAAATACATATCAATTAAGCCAAAACCTGCATAATATGCGCTGGTTATAAATATCAAGATTGGAGCAATTATTCCAATGATAGGAATAAATCCCAAAACCAATAAAACAAGCGTGAGCGGAATTTCACGAATAAAATTCCTCAAATTCATCCTTATGCCTCTTAAGATGTCATTCATAAATTGAGCAGTGCTGAATGAATATTCTTTTCCAGTAATGATGCGCTCGGTCTTTTCTGCTATCCAGGCAAGAAATGGGGAAAGTACAATTAACACAATGTATCTGTAGGTAATAAAAAATATGGAACCTGATGCGACTATCATGCCCAAGCCCAATATGAAATTGAGCACTTTTTCTATTATCCCCGATCCTTTGAATTGCCAGTCATCGTATCCGAAAAGATCAGAAATCCAATAAACCAGATTCGGGACAAATTCATAAATCAGATATCCAGTTGTTCCAAACAATATCAATGCTAAAAGAGCGGGTACTAAAAAATATTTCAACATTCTATTTTCCCTGATAAATTTCCAGGTCTTTGGAAAGGTTTTAATAGCAATGGTAAAGTCTTTTCTAAATTTAGTGTTTAGCATTTAAGGGCTTATTGAGTTTCCCAAATAGTTTCATTCTAAAATCCAGCCTCCTAAATTCCAGCCTCGAAATGTTGGTCTATTCCACTTTCGCACCAAGTTAGGTTTTCCTTTAAAGCGGTTTCTAAAAGGTGGTCATTTTTGTGCAATCCGTTTTGATTTTTAATTTTATTTTCATCACCGTGAAATAAATGATAGGCAACTGCAGCGAACTTCAAGTTCTTCCGTTTCACACCCTTATTCAAAATTCTAACAACAAATTCTGAGTCTTCCCTACCCCACCCTGTAAACTTTTCATTAAATCCATTTATGGCTAAAAGGTCTTTTCTCCAAAAACCCATATTGCATCCACGAACTCCAAGGTGATGATTCTTTTCTTTTGAAACAACAGCAGAAAGAAAAGCATTGTCGAGGGCATTGGCGCGATTGGTCAATCCTGAATCTGTGAAGCTAAATTTCAATTTTTGATTGGCAATCGCTGCGGCACTGGTTTGTTCATCGAGTAAAACCCGAGAGCCTTGAATAAAATAATTTATTTTGGCATTCTCTAAATGACTTTTAATAAAGTTGGGATGCAAAATCATGTCGCCATCAATCATGACAATGTAATCTGCCTTTGAAATGGCCATCGCTTTGTTTCTGATTCTAGACAATTGAAATCCTTCATCTTCCTGCCAGACATGGATTAATCCTTGTTTTACTTTGCCATCAAATAAAAATTGACACTTTTCAATTAATAGTTTTGTATCCTCCTTCGATCCATCATCGGCAATTATTATTTCATCGGGAAGTTGGTTTTGATTTATCAAACTCAACAAAACCAATTCCAATGCTTCTGGCCAATTATAAGTTGTTATTATTAATGCTGAATTTTTCAAAAGGATTTAGATCTTAATTTATTCAAATTATCTTATTCAGGATTTTCTGACAAGACCAAATCTGCCAATTGCTCTCCCAATTTGCTTCCAATTGCTACGCCCATTCCACCCAGTCTAACTCCGGCAAAAACATTGGGTGAAATGTTTTTGACAATTGGTTTTTTATTTTCGCCAAAAGCCATAATTCCAGCCCACTTATGATCAATCACAAATGCTTGATCTGGAAGAATGATGGTTTTTAAATGCTCTTCCAATATCGCCATTATCTCATCGGTCGTTTCGATGTTTGTGGTTTTCTCTCTTTCGAAATCGAGGTTTCTTCCTCCACCAAAAATTATCCTGTCGCCAAAATTTCTAAAGTAATAATATCCTTCATCGTAATGAAATACGCCTTTGAATTTTAATCCTTCAATCGGTTGGGTAACCAAAACCTGTCCCCTTCCCGGTTTTAAAGCAACATCAGGTATCAACTCCTTGGTAAAAGCATTGGTGCAAATAATTAGTTTTTTGCTGTTAAAGGTCATTTTCTCATTGACATCTTCATTGACAACATTGACTTCTACGCCATTGTTCCCCTTGTCATTGTAACCGGTTACTTTGCTTCCTGTTAAGACTCTTATTCCTTTGTTTTGAGCCTCTGTCCAAAGCATTTTCATCATCAATCCTGTATCCAATTGCCCTTCCAGCTTGTTTCGGATTAGGTGTTTTACTTTTTCCTGGTTAAATCCAAAGGCCTCTATCTTATCATCGCTTTGTTCAAAAACATTTTCACCAAAAAGCGGCTTCAACAATTGATTGATTCTTCCCATTTCAGCAACAATGTTCTCTTCCCCTTCAAAAACCAGTTCATATCCTCCACGCTGTTGATATCCAATTTCTTCTTCCCCCAATCTTAACCTGAGCAGTTGCAGGCCGTTTAAACGCGTTTCTACCAATTCTTTGACTTCTTCCTCAGACATCCTCGTCAAATCAGACAAAAGCTCTGAAACACTCCCAAAACAAGCAAAGCCAGCGTTTTTGGTGCTCGCTCCCGTTGGCAGAGTGCCGCGTTCCAGAACCAAGATGTTCAGATCCGCCTGTTTTTCTTTTAGGCTAATCGCAGTTGACAAACCAACCAAGCCACTTCCTACTATTATATGATCAAACTCCATCAAGGAGCGCAATTCCCAAAAACTCAACATTTATTAGACATTAGATTTTAGACAATAGATTCTAGATAAATAGTTTATTTGAGGATAAAATTTCATCCCAAATGCCCTTGTTTCTAAAATCTATTTAGTCAGTATTCAAAGATTTTATTTATTTTGCCGAAATAAGTAGCTCGAAACTAATCAATTAGAACAATCTAACGTAGAAAATCAGGTACTTAGCCCCTATAATTTAAATATCTTTTCACAAAAATACAATTATGATTTTTCCTATAGGAGATGATCAGGTAAAAGGTGGAGCTAAACCAATGTTTAGTTATGCTTTTATAGCCATGAACGTTTTGGTTTGGCTGTACGAATTCAGTTTAGGTCCAGCTCTTGGCAGTTTCGTAACAGAATATGGCAGTATTCCGATTGAAATCAATCAAGGGGAAGATTTATTTACTTTAATAACCAGTATGTTCATGCATGGTGGTTGGATGCATTTGATCAGCAATATGTTGTTCTTATGGGTTTTTGCGGATAATATTGAAGCCACTGTGGGTAATTTAACTTTTGTGGCATTTTATATTACAGGCGGCATTGCTGCTAGTTTTGCGCATGCTTACTTCAACCCAACCAGTGCCGTTCCATGTGTGGGAGCATCAGGAGCGATTGCAGCTGTATTGGGAGCCTATATGGTCATGTTCCCCAAGTCGCAAGTAAAAATCATGGTCATTATCTTTTTCCGATCCTTTTACATGGCCGCCATTTTCTTTCTCGGCTTTTGGATCGTCCAACAACTGTTCAGTGGATTTACTTCTCTTTCAACAGACACATCTGAAGGGGTTGCCTGGTGGGCACACATCGGTGGATTTGTCTATGGAGTAATATGCGGCCTGTTCTTTAGGATGAGGTTCAAAACAAAGTTGGTTGGCGTGCAGAGAGCTTATAGTTGATTAAGTGGAAGCCTAAGGTGAAGATTAAGTTGAAATGGTGTTAATGCAAAATATAAACATCACTAGATTTAGATTGCACGATTAAACCAAATTGGTTGGCGTGCAGAGAGCTTATGGGTGAATAAGTTGAAGTCTAAGTTGAAGCCTAAGTTGAAATGGTGTTAATGCAAAATATAAACATCGCTGGATTTAGATTGCACGATTAAACCAAATTGATTGAAATGCAAACGGTATATTGTTTAAAAAAAAGTTAAGGTGAAGATTAAGTTGAAGATGTTTTAACGCTTAAAATAAAAAAACTAGAATGGCTAATCCATTCTAGTTTTTTTATTGTTTAAATCGTATTTCACAGAACAACCTAAGCCCAAAAGGCAAGCTTCAATGTCAGCTCAATAGTGATATTATTTCGGGTTGGTTGCCCAAACAGTTACTTCTGGGATAAAACCTCTGTCATCCATTTCAAGCACGGAAGCGATTGTATGAGCTATTTCCATTGGACGCAGTTTAGAAACTTCTTCTGCTCTTTCCACACCATCTTGTGTTCCAAAAGCCGTTGTCACCTCGCTTGGATTGACCAGACAAACTCTGATGTTGTGCTTTCTCAATTCCCCTTGCCAACATTGTGTAATTCCACGCAAAGCAAATTTGGAAGCTGCATAGACTGTACCTCTTGCAAAACCTTTTACACCAGCAGTCGAAGCAAGATTGATTATGCTTCCTTTGTCTTGATTAACAAAATGTTTAATTATTTCCTGAGTAAACATTGTCAAACCAAAAACATTGGTGCTGAAAACTTTTTCAAACTGAGCAATTTCAATTTCACCCAAAAGAGAAAAAGTACCGATCCCGGCATTGTTGATTATACAATCAACTCCCCCCAATAAGTCGATGGCTTCTTGAGTTTTGAATGGGATAGATTCATAATCGCTGATGTCAAAAACCAGCGGCAGGGCTCCAATTTCATCGGCTGCTTTTTGTAAGCGCTCTTGGTTTCGCCCTGTTATTACAACCTTAGCTCCTTTTTCAATTAATAATTGAGCCGTAGCTTTTCCTATTCCCAAGCTTCCGCCTGTGAGTATTATTTTTGAATTCTGTATCTGCATTTATATCTTAATATTATTATGTTAAGTTTTGAATAACCAAATCCTCTTGAATATCATTGAGGCATTTGAAATGTCCTTGTGGACAGGCTGAGTAGCCTATTTTTGAGCAAGGTCGGCAATTGAGTCCTTTGACCTCGACAATTTTTCTTTTTTGTTTTTCATCTTTAGGATAGGGCGACATACCAAATTCTGGAATGGTGTTTCCCCAAATAGAAATTAGATCTTTGCCATAAGCGGTGGCAATGTGCATCATTCCTGTATCATGACTGATGACCCATTTGGCTTGTTGGACAACAGAAGCAGATTGATTGAGTCGGAGCTTGCCGCAGCCATTCAGTATTTTGTTGTGTCGGATTGCTTCCGAAACAACTGAGTCACCCACCAACTCGTCTTCCAATCCACCGAGTAGAATTACTGGTAAGGGCAGTCGCTTGCAGATGCTCGATATTTTATAGAGTGGTAGTCTTTTCGTGAAATGCTGTCCTCCGATTGCAAATGCAATATAATCTTCAGAATTCGACATTTGCGGAAAGTATGTTGGCAGATCAACGTGGTCTCTTTCATGGATGTAATGGTCCAAACCTTTGTTGTCGTTCACAACTCCTAGATGTTTGACAGTTTCCATGTATCGGTCAACCATGTGTAATTTAGGCAGACGATCCTTTTTGAATTTAACCATTAGCCATTTCTGCAAATTGATCTTATCGACCGCCATGCTTTTTACACCTAATGCCATTTTAAAAAGAAAAGTACGTTGATTGTTGTGAAGATCGATTATCTGATCAAAATTTTCATAGCGCAATTGATTGATCAGGCTCTTATACTTCTTGCTGTATACGTGTATTTTATCTATATGAGGGTTGTGTTGTAAAACACCCTTGTATTTAAATTTGGTAAGATAATGTAATTCAAGTCCACTAATTTGTTCCTTTAGACATCGGACGACAGGGGTTGTCAGAACAATGTCGCCGATGGAACTGAACCGAATTACTAGTATTTTCATATCATTCTTTCCCCTTTTTTGGAATGCTCCCGGATCTTGGATTAGCATTAGGTCGACTAGAGCCTGTTGTCCTGTTTACGGACTGGTTTAGTGGTTCAAATCGCATTCCATTGGCGGGATCAACCATTTTCATAATCCGCCTGACTTCACTTTTTTGAGCTTGAGCAACACTTTGTTCGTTAAAGATATTCAGAATTTCGTCAGTTTTCGAAATGGAGAATACTTTTATTGCCATTGTATTAGGATTATCCCTATGTGCTTGCTCTAAACCTTTCAAAGCAAGAAGAATAGAGTTCCTCCCTTCATCGGCATTTTCGAACATTCTATCCAAGCCTTGAAGATGGTAAGAATAATAAGCTTCTCTTAAGCCTTTGAATCTAGGATTCAGAACATTTGCAACCATCCAATACCTATTTCTTCTTTTATTATTTTCATTTGGCTTCCAACCTGAAAAAGCTTCAGCTTGTGCTCTGTTAACAATTGCTTCAGCTTTTCTAAAGTGAGGCGTTCCGCCTTCTTTGCTAAATGAGTCATAATCATATCCAATTATCATGTAAGCATAAAATGCCATCATGGAAGTCAGATTGTTCACAAATGCGTTGTTGTCGTATTCTATAGGTTGAAATTGGGTATATTCAAACTCAAACTCTTTGTCTTGATGCTGAAACAACATGGTTTTATAATTGGAATTATAAACAGGTCGAGTCGCTTGAATTTGAACTTCAGCCTTAAAACTTGTCGATGAAACTTCTTCAACGATTGTTATATTGAAAGTACATTCAATTTTTTCATTTTGGCCATAAGATTTATTCGTCCATTGTCTTGAATTCATAAAATCCGTCAAATCACTTTGCAGTGTTTGAAAAACTGCTGGATCTGTAGTATTCAATTTTGGAGTTGCCAATTTCACATTACACAGCAATTCTTGTGCAACGGAATTGAGACTCATAAAACTCAGTAAAACTAAAATTGCGTAACGCATGGTATTAGATATTAGATGCTGGACTTTAGAAATTAGACTTTTAATGGTACAAAGTAAAATGACTAAAAAGCATATTATTTATATTTAATTCAATTAAGTTGAAGACTCATTTTTTATACGACAACTGTTCAATTTCACAATGAAACTCACAATGAAACTGATAATGAAACTATGTAGTTCCATATATCGGTTGCGACTTCTACCTTAGATTTTAACTCAAAATCAGTAATCTTATTATACCTATCTAAAATAGTTATTTTATTGGTGTTGTGCTTGAAACCAGCTCCTTTTTGTCTCATGGAGTTCAAAACTATCAAATCGAGGTTCTTCTTTTTCAGTTTTTTGGTCGCATTTTCAATTTCATTATTGGTTTCCAATGCAAAACCTACAAGCACTTGTTCTTTGGACTTTATTTCACCCAAATGTTTTAATATGTCCTTCGTTCTTTTTAATTCAAGGAACATATTGTCTTTACCTGATTTTTTAATTTTTGTTTCTGAATGGCTTATTGGAGTGAAATCTGCCACTGCTGCGGCCATTATTGCAATGTCTGTTTTGTTAAACAATCCTGTTACCGCTTGGAACATATCTTCCGCACTTTTCACTGGATGAACATTAACAGCGGGATTTTCAGGCTTTAAGTTTGTAGGTCCTAATACCAAATGAACTACTGCTCCACGAGCGGCGGCATCTTCAGCCAAGGCTATTCCCATTCGACCAGAAGAATGATTGCTAATAAAGCGGACTGGATCGAGAGACTCTTGAGTGGGTCCTGCAGAAATAACAATTGTTTTCCCCTTTAAATCCTGGGAAACTGATGAATCGATTGAATCTGATTCTTTGGAAACAGCTGTTGAGCCATTTTCAATAAATTTTTCCAAAAACTGAATGATGTCCTCTGGTTCGGCCAAACGCCCTTCTCCAACCAATCCACTGGCAAGCTCACCACTTCCAACTGGAATCAAATGATTGCCATAAGAAATCAGTTTTTCAATGTTATTTTGAGTTGCAGGATGTTTCCACATATCCAAATCCATTGCAGGCGCAAAAAGCACTGGACACTTGGCAGAAAGGTAAACCGCTGTAAGGAGATTATCGCAAATCCCAGTGGCCATTTTTGACAATGTATTTGCAGATGCTGGTGCGATTAAAATTAGATCCGCCCAAAGTCCCAATTCAACATGATTGGTCCAAAGCGCTCCTTCGGTAGGTACAAATTCGGAATGAACCCGATTTTTAGATAAGGTTGAGAAGGTAAGAGCTTGCACAAAAGTCTTAGCGGCTTCTGTCATAATAATTTGAACTTCGGCACCTTCTTTAACAAGCAAACGGGTAAGCATTGCTACTTTATATGCAGCAATACTACCCGTTATTCCTATTATTATTTTTTTTCCTTTAAGGACAGCCATAATATCTAAAAGAGGCTAGGCATCAACAACTGAATCGTTGGGATCGCTTAAGATTTCCTTTTCCTCTTTATCTGGATTTCTGAAATATACTTGATCTTCAAAAAGTTCATCTTGTGAGATAATGGTTGGATGTGGAAGACGCTCATAAAATTTAGAAATTTCAATTTGCTCTCTATTTTCATGAATTTCTTCCAAATTGTCAGTCGAACTTGCAAATTCTTCCAATTTAGCGTGCAATTCCTCTTTCATTTCAATAGAAAGTTGATTGGATCTTCTACTCAAAACAACCAATGTTTCATATAAGTTGCCAGTTTTACCTGCATACTTAATCAAATCTCTGGTTTCGATTGAAGGATTGATTCCTTTCGTAGCAATTTTTTTAAATCTACTCATTGTATAGAATTTAGATTTTAAATTTTAGATATTGGACTTTAAAATTAGACTGCTCTTTAAGGCGCAAAAAACATTAAAAATGTTTTAAATCTAAAATTAATCGTCTAAGATCTTATATCTATTTTATTAATTTACTTTTTCTTTTTTATCGCCCGATCCGGGTAATTTTAACAATTTTGATTTAGGCTTGTCTGCCAATTTCAATTCATCTAGTTTTTCGATTACATCCTCATAAATCTTTTCAGCATCTTTTAGACGCTTACTTTCAAGATATTTACCGATAAAATCAGTATAAGAATCTACAAACATATTGTAGCGTTCTTCTTGTTTTGTGCGAATACTATTTTCAGCATATAAATAATACGATTCCATGATCATATATTCAATCTCCTCCTGATTATCTGTATCAGGGTATTCTAGTAAAAGATTGTTCAGAGCAGTCGCTGCTGACAGATAATCTTTCATTTCGAAATAGAGTTTTGCCGCTGCATTGGCTTTCACCTCCATTTTGGCCCTCAATTCATCAATCAACTCGTTTACCTCAGGAATCTGCTCACTTTCTGGATAAGTATTTGCAAAAAGCTGAAATGCATCTATCGCTTTTTGGGAATTATCCTGATCCAGTTCTGAAACCGGAGAAAGTTTATAATAGCAATAAGCTGACATAAAACGGGCATCTTCGGCTTTCGGACTTCTTGGATAATAATCCACAAAGTTCTTAAAGTAATAGGATGCAAACTGATAATCACTCTGTCCATAATAACAATACGGATAGAAATAATAAAAGTCTTCTACATCTTGGGTTCCTTTCAATATTCCAATCAATTCTTCAAAAAGAGGAATTGCCTTGACATATTGGCCCGAATTGTAAAATTCCTTTGCCTTGAGTTGTTTTAGATCATAATCACTGCTTTTCAGCAGTTTTTGGTAAGAGCTTTTGCAAGAAAACAGACCCAACAAAGTAAATATCAATAAAAAATAATGTAAATGCCTGATTCTCATAAGCCTGCAAAGATACGAATTTTAATAATAACTATCACATAAATCACCAAGTAAGATTAATAACTGCATAATAACAGAAATATTTGCCCAACTGTGTATATTTCTCAATATTTAATGGGTCATAATGTTAACTTTGCGTTTTTGAAAGTAGACATTAAGTGCCAGTAGACTGCATATTCGACTGAAATTTTATGTCTTAGATTATTTGTAATACAAAAGTAATTAGAATGTAATTGGATTTATTGCACAATAAAAACGGACCATTTACATTTTTAGTTGGGTAATTTTAAAATAAAAAATCACTTTATGGATTTATTTGAAAAGTTAGAAAAAAATACCAGCGGACCTCTTCGCCAATATTCAAGCTTTGGATCAGAATATTATTTCTTTCCAAAACTTGAAGGAGAATTGGGAAGTCGAATGATGTTTCAGGGGAAGGAACGCATTGTTTGGAGTATTAATAACTACTTGGGACTAGCCAATCATCCTGAGATAAGGAAAGTAGATGAGGAAGCTGCTGCAGAATGGGGACTTGCCTATCCTATGGGTTCTCGGATGATGTCTGGAAATTCAGACCATCACGTTCAGCTTGAAAAAGAGCTTTCGGATTTTGTGAGCAAAGAAGATACCATCTTATTGAATTTTGGCTACCAAGGAATCATGTCAGCCATTGACGCATTGGTAAACCGAAGAGATGTTATTGTTTATGATTCGGAATCTCATGCTTGCATAGTTGACGGTGTTCGTTTACATCAAGGAAAACGTTTTGTTTTCAAGCACAATGACATGGAGAATCTGGAGAGACAGTTGAAAAGAGCAACTGCCTTGGTAAAAGATACGGAAGGTTCCATCATGGTAATTTCTGAAGGTGTTTTCGGCATGGCTGGAGATCAAGGAAAATTGAGAGAAATTGTCGATTTCAAAAAAGACTACGAATTCAGATTGTTGATTGACGATGCACATGGATTTGGAACTTTGGGTGAAACTGGCGCTGGTGCTGGTGAAGAACAAGGTGTTCAGGATGAAATAGATATTTACTTCTCAACCTTCGCCAAATCAATGGCAAGTGTCGGAGCATTTTTATCGAGTAAAAAATTCGTCATTGAGCATCTTCGTTATTCCATTCGTTCTCAGATCTATGCCAAATCTTTGCCGATGCCATTGGTTATTGGAAACTTGAAAAGACTGGAATTGTTGAGAACAGATCCTTCTCACAAAGCCAAACTTTGGGAGAATGTAAATGCGCTTCAAGATGGTTTGAGAAAACGTGGATTTGATATTGGAGAAACCAATAGCTGCGTTACACCAGTTTATCTTAAAGGGGAATTGGAAAACTCAATAAAATTGATTTATGATTTGAGAGAGAATTACAATATTTTCTGCTCAGCAGTTGTTTATCCGGTTGTTCCTAAAGGGCAAATGTTGTTGAGGTTGATTCCAACCGCTTCGCATACGATGGATGACATCAATGAAACTTTGGAAGCTTTCACTGCAGTCTCGGAAAAATTGAAATCAGGCGCTTATAACAACATCAGTTTTGATTCTGTTATGGTTTAATTGAGCTTTTGGCTTTTGGTTACATCAACGTTATATCAACGGCATTAGCTTTTGTAGATAACACCAAAAGAAAGCATCTTTATAAGCATCTAAAAAAAAGAAACCCCATTCGGACGATTCCGAATGGGGTTTCTTTATGATTTCATTTCAAGAAATATTCATTATGAAATGGTCATGCCATTATTGATGGCTTCTGTTGGTGAAATAAATTTCAATTTACCATCATTGTCTTCGGCCATTAAAACCATTCCGTTTGATTCTATTCCCATCATCATTCTAGGCGCTAAGTTTATTAAAACACAAACTTGTTTCCCGATCACTTCTTCTACAGTGAAATGCTTGGATATTCCAGATAGGATTGTTCTTTCCTCCATTCCCAAATCAACAGTCAATTGAAGTAATTTACTAGATTTAGGAACCTTGACAGCTTCTTTAACTGTTCCGGTACGGATGTCCAATTTTATAAAATCGTCGTATTGAATGGTCTCTTTCATTTTTGCGTATTCTATTTGTTCGGGGCCTTGATTGGCTAATTTGGTGGCTTCTAATTTATCTTTTTGAGCTTGTATTACTGAATCTTCGATTTTCTCAAACAGCAATTCCGGCTTGTTCAATTGAAGGTCTGTTGGCAACAGTTTTATCTCACCTTCTGTGTGCCATTTCATATCTTCAATATCAACATTGAGTAAATGGGCCATTTTTTTAGAACTAAATGGCAGCAAAGGTTTCAATAATATTGCTAAATGATAAACCAACTGAGCAGATACATTTAAAATTTCAGCCGTTCTTTTTTCATCTGTTTTTATCAATTTCCAAGGAGCTAAATCCGCCAAATATTTATTTCCAGCAGAAGACAATGCAAGAACAGAAAGCATTGCTTGCTTGAAATCGTATTTTTCAAACTGACCAGCCACTTTATGATATGTCGCAGCAATTTCATTGATCAACGCCTTGTCTACTTCCTTGTCGATTGTTTCGTAACTCTGTAGTTTTCCATCAAAATATTTGTGGGACAAAACAAAAATTCTATTTACAAAGTTTCCAAGATTCGCAACCAATTCATTGTTGGTTCTGTCTTGAAAATCTTGCCAGTTAAAATCACTGTCTTTGTTTTCTGGCATGTTCATCGTTAAGCAGTAACGAAGTTCATCTTGCTTGCCTGGAAGGTCTTCCAAATACTCGTGTAACCAAACAGTCCAGTTTCTAGAGGTAGACATTTTTTCGCCCTCCATGTTCATGAATTGGTTGGCTGGAACATTGGTTGGTAAAATATAACTCCCTTCTGCTTTAAGCATTGCAGGGAACATCAAAGTATGGAAAACAATGTTGTCTTTCCCGATGAAATGGACCAACTTGGTCGATTCATCTTTCCAGAATGGTTCCCAATCAAGGCCTTCTTTTTCGGCCCATGCCTTTGTAGCTGAAATGTATCCTATTGGAGCATCAAACCAAACGTATAAAACTTTTCCTTCAGCATTTTCCAATGGCACTTTAATCCCCCAGTCAATGTCTCTGGTTATTGCCCTTGGGCGCAGTCCCGCTTCGAGCCAAGATCTGCATTGTCCCAGAACATGCTTTTTCCAACGATCCTCCTGTCCGGATTTTTCTTCAATCCACTCTTCCAACCAGGATTGAAAAGCGTCAAGTTTAAAATACCAGTGGCTTGTTTTTTTCTTAATGGGAGAATTACCACTAATGGTTGACTTGGGTGAAATCAATTCATTTGGGCTTAAGGTTGATCCACATTTTTCGCACTGATCTCCATAGGCTTTTTCATTGCCACAGTTCGGACAAGTTCCAGTAATGTACCGATCGGCCAAGAACTGGTTATTTTCTACATCAAAATATTGCTCAGTCTCTTTCTCTAGAAAATATTCTCCCTTGTCGTGAATTGACTTAAAAAATTCGGCAGCAGTTTCATGATGCAATTGAGCAGAAGTTCTGTGATAGATGTTAAAATCTATTCCAAAATCTTCAAAACTCTTTTTGATAATGGCATTGTATTTATCTGCGACCTCCTGGGGGCTTATCCCTTCTTTTTTTGCCGTCATTGTAATCGCCACGCCGTGTTCGTCAGATCCACAAACAAAGAGAACATTTTCTTTGCCATATCGCATTCTCAGGTATCGAACATAAATATCTGCTGGAACATAAGCCCCTGACAATTGTCCAATGTGCACAGGCCCATTGGTGTAGGGAAGTGCCGAAGTAACCGTATATCTTTTTATTTCTGCCATTTCTATTCTATATTTCGTAATAAGGATTTATATGAGCTTTAAACGGGTTCAGAAAAATCCCCTTCAATGCAAGCATTTTATTCTGGCTTGACGGGATTTTTTACAAAACCGATTATTTTCGTA
Organism: uncultured Chitinophagales bacterium; assembly: GCA_937927195.1. GTDB lineage: Bacteria > Bacteroidota > Bacteroidia > Chitinophagales > UBA2359 > JAHDGP01. The sequence continues at coordinate 3,997 of CALBCY010000197.1, read as the reverse complement.
TATAAACCTAAATCGCTGCAAAAATAACATTTTATGAAAGCAATTATCTTTGTAGCTAAAATTGTCTAAAAAAATGAAAATTCCACCGTTTTTAAAAAAAGGAGACAAGGTCGGTATTGTTTGTACTGCTCGAGCCATTGACCTTGAAAAAATAGAATTTGCTCTTACAACCTTAAAAGCCTGGGGATTGGTTCCTGTTTTGGGTAAAACTATTGGAATTTGGCAGGATCAATTTGCTGGTGATGACATTGTCCGAGCGACTGACCTTCAGAATATGATCAACGATCCAGAGATAAAAGGAATCATTTGTGCAAAAGGCGGTTATGGAACGGTGCGAATTTTAGACCTGGTGGATTTTAGTTATTTCAAGAAAAAACCAAAATGGTTGTGTGGTTTTAGTGATGTTACAGCTTTGCATGCCCATTTTCAACAAAACTTTAAAATAGCCAGCCTCCACAGTCCAATGTTGTCAACTTTTAAGGGCAATTGCGATGAGGCTCTTGAATCGATGCGACAATCTTTGCTTGGTGAAAAAGTTAAGCATTATACAGGGAGCAATAAATTGAATAGATTGGGGACTGTTTCGGGCGAATTGGTTGGAGGAAACCTTTCCGTTTTGTTTAGTTTGTTTGGAAGTGATTCTGATTTGGAAACCAAAGATAAAATTCTGTTCATCGAGGATTTGGACGAATACCTTTACCACATGGATAGAATGATTGTCGCTTTTGACCGAGCAGGAAAATTCAAGGACATAAAAGGCTTAATTGTGGGTGGAATGTCTTCTATGAATGACAATGACATTCCCTTTGGAAAACAGCCCAATGAAATGATTTCACAACATACTAAAAAGTATGATTTCCCGATTTGTTATGGATTTCCATGTGGTCATCTTGAACACAACCGAGCATTGATTCTGGGCGGAAAGTATGAATTATCAGTGAAGGAATCAGGAGTAGATTTGGTTGAAAAGTAGGTTAGGTTTTTAGTATTCGGATTATTCTTAGCAAATTATAGTGTACTCGCAAGCATTGAGTTGAACTCGCAAGCATTGCGAGTCAACAAAAAAGGTTGGTCAGCTTCGCTGATCAACCTTTTTTTATTTAATTATAAGTTTGTTTTATTTAGAATCATCAGAACTGTCTGCTGAATCCTCTGTTTCTTCTGGTTTCGGCATTTCAAAGTTCAATCTATCTTTTTCTTTTAGTAAGTTGTACCATTTCACCAACTTCTTGATATCACTTGGATATACTTGTGTTGCGTCGTGCTCAGGCAAAACTTTAGTAAAATAAGTCCTTAAATCCTCTTTTGATGCGGAAGGCTCAACCATTGTGGTTCCTGCTTCATCCATGTCTTTCATTTTTTGCATCACATCAGCAATTGGTTCTGCATCAGTTTGAGTATATATAGAAATATTACTCAACAAAGAGAAGGCGTGGGTATTTATAGAAATAAAATTTGATTTCCCGTTCAATAAAGATTTCACAATTACACCATTGTTTTTTTCAGTCTTTATTTCAAACAATCCAGGTTTTCCAGTAATAACAACTAATTTATCAAAGCTCATTTTAGTTTCAATTTTTGTACAAAGGTAAAAGTATTGTCCATTAATAGCACCTAGACATGGGAAAAAAAATATTTTCTCAGATTCAAGGCTTATTTTTGATACCAGATATCAAATGGTTTAGGGAAATCTTCTATTTGATCGAGCATTTCCCAAAACCATTTGATTCTGGCATGACAGACTTTCTAATTCTGGATCACTTAATTGCTTTTAAACAGTTTTCAATATGGATTTTAATCTTACTTCGAATTTTCAACCAGCGGGAGATCAGCCTGAAGCAATAAAACAGCTGGTAACTGGAATAAACGACAATGAAGTTTCTCAAACCCTGTTGGGAGTAACAGGATCGGGAAAGACTTTCACCATAGCCAATGTCATCCAAGAGGTCAAAAAGCCAACTTTGATATTGAGCCATAATAAAACTTTGGTTGCTCAATTGTATGGAGAATTTAAACAGTTCTTTCCAGAAAATGCCGTTGAGTATTTCGTTTCCTATTACGACTATTACCAACCGGAAGCTTATATCCCTTCTTCCAACACTTATATAGAAAAAGATCTGATGATCAATCAGGAAGTTGAGAAACTTCGATTAAAGACAACTTCTTCCCTTTTATCGGGAAGGCGTGACATAGTGGTTGTGGCTTCTGTTTCTTGTATTTATGGCTTGGGAAACCCTGCAGAATTTAAAAAGAGCATCATCCGGATATCTGTGGGTGATGTTATTGGAAGAGATCCATTTTTGAGAGCATTGGTGAGTTGTCTTTACTCAAGAACAGAGGGCGATTTTGAGCGAGGAAATTTTAGGGTTCGTGGAGATACAGTTGATATCTTTTTGCCTTATACAGATTATGGTTTTAGGGTTATCTTTTTTGGTGATGAAGTAGAAAAGCTAGAAGTAATTGATCCACAGTTGGGCACCAGAATTGAGAAAGTTGATGACATAGCCATCTTTCCAGCCAACTTGTATGTTGCACCCAAAAGTATGTTGGGACAAATATTGGATGAAATACAATTTGAGTTGAAGGCTCATTATGATTATTTCATTTCAATCAACAAACATCTTGAGGCTCAAAGATTGAAAGAAAGGGTTGAATTTGACATAGAGATGATCAAGGAATTGGGTTATTGTTCTGGAATTGAAAACTATTCCAGATTCTTTGATCGAAGAAATCCGGGCGCTCGTCCTTTCTGCTTGTTGGACTATTTCCCAGATGATTTTTTGATGGTAATCGATGAAAGCCATGTAACTGTCCCGCAAGTTTCTGCCATGTATGGTGGAGATCGAAGCCGAAAAATGAACTTGGTTGATTATGGATTCAGGCTTCCCTCAGCTTTGGACAATCGCCCCTTAAACTTTGGTGAATTTGAAAAATTGATTCCTCAGACAATCTACGTTTCTGCGACTCCTGCCGACTATGAATTGGAAAAATCGGATGGTGTGATTGTGGAACAAGTTGTACGACCAACTGGTTTGTTAGATCCACCTATTGAGGTAAGGCCTTCTACCAATCAGATTGATGATTTGATAGGAAGCATCAATGAAAGAATTGAAGCAAAGGAAAGAGTGCTTGTTACAACTTTGACTAAAAGAATGGCAGAAGAGTTGACCAAATATTTGACAAAAATGAAAATTGATTGTCGATACATTCACTCGGAAGTAGATACTTTGGACCGTGTTGAAATAATCAGAGATTTGAGATTGGGTGAATTTGATGTTTTGATTGGAGTAAATCTACTGAGAGAAGGCTTGGATCTGCCAGAGGTTTCTTTGGTGGCAATTTTAGATGCAGACAAAGAAGGATTTTTGAGGAATGAAAGATCCCTGATTCAGACTTCTGGTCGTGCTGCGAGAAATGTGAATGGATTGGTGATCATGTATGCCGATAAAATCACCTATTCGATGCAAAGAGCAATAGACGAAACGAACAGAAAGCGTACAAAGCAAATAGCTTTTAATAAAAAGCATGGAATTGATCCAAAAACTGTTTTCAAAACAGCAGAAGAAATTCAAAAACAAGCTTCTGTTTTACAAATCAAAGGAAAAACTAAATCGAGCGCCTATGTTGAGCCAGTTGGTCAGTTGAGCTTGGCTTCAGACCCTATTATCGAATACATGACGGCAGAACAATTGTTGTCGACTATTGAAAACACTAAAAAAGGGATGCGGAAAGCTGCTAAGAAAGAAGATTTCATGGAGGCTGCCAGGTTGCGGGATGAAATGTTTCAATTGCAAAAGATTCATACGGAGAAATTCGGGTAAGGGGAAGAGGTACGCTTCGCTGTTGGGACGCTGCGCTGTTGGGACATTCGGCCTTCGGCCATTATTGTTGGTACGGCTTCATTGACCTAAGGGTCAATTTTACCTGTTGGATTTGAGTTCTTGCAGATTTGAAGTCAGCTTCTAATCGACCGAACGCGGCCCGACCGATCGCGGCC